>PMKA01000334.1 GCA_003157575.1 Opitutia bacterium | reverse complement strand
GCCCGACGCGGTGATCGTAAAGCTGAACGGCGTTCCGACGGTGCCGGCGGCGGTCAGCGGCGAATTGGTGATGATCGGTGCGACGCCTGCGGCGACGACCGTGATGGTCAGCGTGGCGTTGCCTGTGCCGGTGGAGTTCGTTGCGCCGAGCAGCACGGACGTTGTCCCCACCGTTGTGGGCGTGCCCGTGATGACGCCTGTTGCGGCAACGATGCTCAGGCCGGCCGGGAGCGGAGTTGCGGCATAGCTTGTGGGTGTGCCCGAGGCCGTGATCGTAAAGCTGAACGGCGTGCCGACCGTGCCGGCCGCTGTGAGCGGCGAATTCGTGATGATCGGGGCGGCGGTGGTGACTGTGAGGGTGACGACGTTGCTCAAAATCGAGCCCGAAAGATCGGTCACCACGACATCGTAATTCGCGGCGGCGCCGGCTTGGGCGTTCGTGAGCGTGAGTGTGTTTGTCGTGGCGGACGCGTTGCCGCTGATGTTGGCTCCGCCCTTACGCCACTGGTAGCTCAACGTCGAAGTGCCGATGGCCGCCACTGAGAATGTGGCGGTGTTTCCGGTGACCACGCTTTGCGAGGTCGGCTGGGTCGTGATGGCCAGAAGGGTGACTCCCGTGGCCGTGAAACTCTGCCTCAGCATATTGTATTCGAAGGCGGGGGCGGCGAGCTGTCCGGCCTGCGTCGCTTGCAGCGTGATGACGCCTGGCGCGACGGGTGTGACGGTGTAGACACCGGCCACCGGACCGCTGATCGAGGCTGCGCCGGTCGAACCGGGAACAACGGTGAGTACAATCGGCAACCCGGAACTGGCCGAGGGGGCGACCGTAAACGAACCGGCGCTGATCAGGCGGTCCGCGATGGCGGCAAAGCTGACCGACTGCCATGTCGTGTTGATCGCGCCTGTCGTGTAGAATTGGCCGGAGCCGAATCCGACATCGCCGGGGACGAAGTCCAATGTGGAGAATACGCTGCCTAGGTTGGCGATGTCCGAAGGCTTCCCTGTCAGCGGATTCAGCGTCCCGAGGATTGTGAAACCCGTGATCGGATCCAGCCGGTCGTAATACATTTTGTTCGTTCCGTAGCCGACGTCGGTGCCCGTGAAAGTCAGCGCGTTGTAACCTCCGGCGCCGAGGTCGAACTTGTCGGCCGAGAGACCGAGAAGCGCCGGATCGAGCGTGCCAAATACTGCGGATCCGGTGACGGAGTCCGTACGCAGATAGTAGAACAGGTTGAGGCCATAGCCCAGATTGGCGGCCGCGAACGTCAGGCCGAAATAGCCGCTTGTTCCCAGCGTTGCCGGCCCGCCCGGTCCGTCCATCGGCTTCAGGTCGGTGACCGCCGAGGCGGTGCCGGAGCTTGGAACGATGACTGTGAAGTAGTCCGTCGTCCCCTTGTGATGGATGAAATAGAAATTAACAGATCCGTAACCGATGTCTGGATCGGCCGAGGAAAGGGCCGAGTAGGAATCCGGCGTGAGCTTGCTGCCGATATCCGCATGGTTGGATGCAGCGCCGGACCCCGCGATATAATGGGTGAACGCCGCAATGTCGCCGCCGGCCGGGACCGGCGTGCCCTTGATCGAGTAGAACTGGTTGGCCCCTCCACCAAGCGACAGATCCTGCGCCATCAGATGGAATCCCGCGAGGCTTCCCCCGATTCCCCAGCGAGGCACGAGGGTGACGGCACCGGTGGCGGGAGTAATGGCGATTGACGCCATGTTGTCGGCCCTGGCTTGGGCGCCGGCGAGAACTGCGAGGGCCGTTATGGCCATTGGAACCATCGTGCTGTATTTCATGATCTGTGCCTTTCTATTGCTGGTGAACAAATGATACGGGAAAGTGGCAGGTGCTTTTCAGACCGAATAGAGTACCTACGTTTGCCGGGATTCCTATGGGGTGAAATACGTAGTGACTGGAGGGCGGCCCGGGGCTTGTAGGAGCCTGCTCGAAGGCGATCTCCGCGGCCCTCCCCCGTTCATTCTTCTTTTGTTGGTGAGCGGGGTTCATCCCCACTGGATCGGACGAACGGCGGGCGTGAACCCAGCCTCAAGCGTTTGCGTCCGTCTGATCCGCCGGGTCTGCCGGCATGGGGATGCGCACGTCGATTTCCGTGCCGGCTCCGCGGGCGGCTTTGATCACGAGCGTCCCGCCCACATAGCCGGCCCTCTCGCGCATGCCGAGCAGGCCAAGCTCGCTTTTCCCGCCTGGCACGGCCGGATGACGATCCGGATCGAAACCGACCCCGTCGTCCTTGACCGTTAGCTCGACGAAGGCGCCCCGCTGCCTCAGGCACACCGTGACGTGACGGGCCTGCGCGTGTCGCTCGATGTTTCTCAAGACTTCCTGGAGAATACGGTAGATCGCCAGTTCTGCGTCGGCCGGGGGCCGCGCCTTCAACCGCCCGCAGACCAGTTTCGTAAAGATGCCCGTCCGGAGCGCGAATTCGGCGCTGTTGATGCGCACGACCGCCATCAGGCCCAACTGGTTCAACACGCCGGGCCGCAGATCGCGCGAGATGCGCTCCACCTCCTCGGCGGCCTCGCCAAGCATCTCGTGGAGTCTTGTCGCCTGTTTACTCAACGGCCCCGCCGGGTCCGGAAGCCGGGCGGCCAGTGCCTGGCAGCGAAAGAGGGCACCGCAGAGACGTTGGGTTATGTTGTCGTGCAATTCGAGGGCCAACCGCCCGCGCTCTGCCTCCTGCGCCTCCACCAGGCGGTGGGAGAATGCCCGCAGCAGTTCCCTGGTCCGGCGGGCCTCCGTCATGTCGGTGACCACCACCCCGAAGAGCGCGCCGCCGGAGCCTATCTTTGGCAGCGGACGGAAGGAGATCTGCACCGGTATCTGCGCACCGTCGGCTGCCTTGATCAGAGCTTCGATCTTCGAATAGGATCTGGCCGGTCGCTTCAAAAGCGAGCGAAACAGCCTCCGGACCTCGATGGAAAGGAAACGGCGGAAGGAACTGCCGATCACCTGCTCCAGCGGGCATCTGACCATCCTGGCGAAGTACCGGTTGGCGTAGAGGATCGTCTTGTCGGTCGTCAGCGTCAGCGC
>PMKA01000464.1 GCA_003157575.1 Opitutia bacterium | reverse complement strand
GATGCTCCGTGCAGAGTTCGC
Source organism: Opitutia bacterium (assembly GCA_003157575.1). Lineage (GTDB taxonomy): Bacteria > Verrucomicrobiota > Verrucomicrobiia > Opitutales > Opitutaceae > Fen-1467. The sequence continues at coordinate 3,124 of PMKA01000464.1, read as the reverse complement.
ACAACCGGACGATGTGGGCGTCCGAAAGATAGTCGGTTTCGAAAATCACCTTGAGGATCATCCCTTTCGCCACGCAAGCCTCATTCACGGTCTTCAATTCATCGGAGACGTAGGCCCAGGCGTTGCTGAGAACCTTGCCTATGTTGACGACGACGTCGATTTCCGTGGCGCCTTCGGCCATCGCCCGTTCCGCCTCAGCGATCTTGATCCCGACATGACTGTTGCCATGCGGAAAGCCCGCCACCGCGCATACCCCGACCTTGGAACCAGCCAGGATCCGCGTGGATTCCGGGACGGCGTAGGGCTTCACGCAGGCCGTTGCGCACCCGCACCGGCGGGCGATCGCCAGGCCCGCGAGCAGCTGCTCGTCAGTGAGAGTCGGATGAAGCAGGGAATGATCGATCATTCTCGCCAGATCGGCGACGGTGGGTTGTGCAGGGTCCAAACTGGTCGTTGGTTGAGTCATGAGATTGGAAAGTGTGATGCGGACGCAAGTCTTCTCCCGGCAGCGCCCCTGCGCAGCCCCTGGAGCTTTAGTTCAAAGCCTGATGGATCGCGTTCTCGACGAGCGGTGCCATCAGCGCGTATCCAGCCTTGGCCGGATGCACGCCGTCGCCGGACAGATCCGGCCGCATGCCGCCGCCTTGGTCCACCATTGCCGAGTAGTAGTCCAGATACACCAGCTGATGCTGTGCGCAGTAGGCCGCGATCCACCGGTTCAGTGCTGAGATCTTGTCCGCCGGATGCAAGCCGGGACGCCAGGGATAGTCCAGCACCGGCAGCACGGAGGAGAAGACGACACGGATGCCGTGGCCTCCGGCAAGTTCGGCCATCGATTGCAGATTGTCCTCGATCGCTTCCACGGTGACGGGCCCGCCGTTCCCTGCGATGTCGTTGGTTCCCGCCAGGATCACCACCACCGCGGGCTGAAGCCGGATCACATCCTGGCGGAAACGAACCAGCATCTGGGCGGTGGTCTGTCCGCTGATGCCCCGGTTCAGGTACGGTCGTCCGGGAAAGAAGTTTCCGTCAGCGCCCCAGCCCGCCGTGATCGAATCGCCGAGAAAAACGACGCGTTTTTCTCCGGCGGCTGGCGCAGCCAGCCGGGCATTGTCCTCGCGATAGTTCGACAGGCCCGCCCACTCCGGCTCCGGGGCGGGCCGCTCTGTGGAAGCCCCGGCGGGTGTTTCCGAAGCGGCAGCCCGTGGCGGCGGAGTCCCGGCAGTCAGGCCAGCCAACCCCGCGACCATCAGAAAGGCAATGACAAGGGAGAATCTCATGAGAATGATCCAAGGGTAGCGAAATCTCCGCTGCGAAGCCATGCCATTAACGGCAAAAGCATATCGATTTGTGCATTTGAACGGAAGGCAGTTGACTGGTATCCGGGTGAAGTAACTGCTGCGACCATGGCCGTGATCAAGGAACGTTTTCGCCGTCCCAACCAGGTCGATTCCGGCGTGCGGATACACCCGGTCTTTGACGATTTCCATCTGTTGCGCATGGATGGCGACTACGAATATCCGGGCCACAATCACTCGAACTACGAGTTAATCCTGGTTGAGCACGGCCCCTATCTCTGCCAGTTGAATGCGGCAGAGCTGAAATTGAACGACGGACAGATCCTCGTGATAAAGCCGGGCGACTATCACCAGGATCACTTGCGCGACGGGCAGCGGCACTACGTGCTGCATTTCCGCCTTGTCTCGGATGCGCATGGAGTGGATGCGGTCGCGCTGTTCAGCCCGGCGGTGGAGCCGGAGTTGCAGATTTGCCAGAGCAGCCACGCGCGCGACGTCGTGTTTCTGCGGTTGCTCAAGCGCGAGGCGAATGAGCAGGCCGCCCACGCCGCCGCCGTGCAGGACTGCCTGCTGGAAGCCTTGTTTTGGCGCACGGTCCGCGACCTGCCTGCCCGGGGGCTGAGCGAAGTGATCCATCGGCTGCCGAAGGACGAGGCGATGCGCGAGAAGATTGTCGCCGCGATGAAACGCCGGCTGAAGGGCAACCCAGCGGTCAGGGAGCTGGCGGAGGACCTCGCGATCAGTCCACGGCATCTGGCCGCCCGCTGCGAAACCCTGTTCGGCCTGACGCCCGCCCGGCTGTATCTGCACCTGAAATTGCAGCACGCCGCCGCGCAGCTGCGGACGCGCGAATTCCGGATCAAGGAAGTGAGCGACGAGCTGGGCTTTGCCAACCCCTACCATTTCTCCCGCGTCTTCCGCCGTCATTTCGGATATCCGCCGTCGCGGGTGTGAAATGGCCCCGGAGAAATGCGGCGGTGGCCGGCGTGTGAGTTTCCGGGCACGATTCCATGGGGATGAACCCGTGATCGTGGAAAACGACATGGTTTTGCTGTTAGGGACATGGCTTCAGCGAGGCGATTTCGGTAGGCTCGTTCTCACGCTCTGTGGTCGGTTCCGTTTATGCCATCATCGATGAAACTGCTCATTCTTTTGCCTCTTCTTGGCCTTGCGGCGACGGGATTATGCAACCCTTCGGATTGGCAACAGCAGCACGACAGCCTCGTCGCCCGCCTTCGTGCCCTCGCCGGAACGGAGAGCGCCTTCGGCCCGGCGTATCAGCCGCTGTACCACGCCGCGCTGCCATGGTACGAACGTTGGGGAGGCCGCGTTCAACACGGCGTGGACGACTGGATGGTGTCGCCCGAGGTTTACGCCGCGGAACTGGCCGATGCCCTGGAGCACGGCCAAAACTACTTTGCCGTGAATCCCGGCGCGCTCCTGCCTCTCGTATTCGACGCGAAGCTGCCCGGTGGCCGGACGGCCTCGACCAGCTCCTGGCAACACTCCCGATCGATCGGGACAGGGTATACGTTGAAGGCCACAGTCTGGGGGCGATGGCGACTTGGGAATGGACTTTGGACAATCCAGAGCGTTTCGCCGCCATTTCGCCACGGGCTGGACGGGGCGAGCCTTTTCGCGCCATAAGGCTGAGGAACATCCCGGCGTGGATCCTGCCGCTGACATTGTGGGAAAAGTCGCCCGGTTTCATCGCCGAGTACAGGGTCGAGCTTAAGTGATCTGCTCAGGCGCTTTCCGATCGACTCTGCGATCCCGCCTGCGGTGTCGCAGCCCCTGACCTGTTCGACTCTGCTCAGGGTCATCCT
>PMKA01000104.1 GCA_003157575.1 Opitutia bacterium | reverse complement strand
CGAACTCGACCGCCGCCGGCCGGGACAGAGCGACCTCGTTACGCCGCGCAAGGAAGAGGACGCGGTGGAAATCCTTTCGGGTGTTTTCGAGGGACGCACGACGGGCACGCCCATTTCGCTGCTCGTCCGCAACGCCGATGCGCGGCCCGGGGCCTACGACGAGATGAAGGACAAGTTCCGGCCTTCGCACGCCGATTTCACCTACCAGGCCAAGTTCGGCATCCGCGACCACCGCGGGGGCGGCCGTTCGTCCGCGCGGGAAACCATCGGCCGGGTCGCCGCCGGCGCGATCGCAAAGAAGGTGCTGCGCCTTTCCGGCGGACTGGAAATCCGCGCGTTTGTCACACGGGTCCAGGACATCGCGGCGGCCGCGTCCGAGCGCTTTCCCACGCTCGAAGAAGTCGAGGCCTCGCCCGTGCGCTGCCCGGATGCGGGGGCGTCCGCGCTCATGATCGAGCGCATCAAGGCGGTGCGCGCCGAGGGCGATTCGGTCGGAGGGATCATCGAGTGCAGGATACGGAGGGTGCCGGCGGGTCTCGGGGAGCCGGTGTTCGACCGGCTCGAAGCCGATCTCGCCAAGGCGATGCTCTCGCTGCCCGCCACAAAGGGCTTTGAGCTCGGAAGCGGTTTCGCCGGCACGCTGCTCAAAGGTTCGGAAAACAACGACCTCTTCGAGAACCGCGAAGGCCGGGTGCGCACGCAGACGAACCGCAGCGGCGGCGTGCAGGGAGGCATCAGCAACGGCGAGGAGATCCGCTTTCGCGTCGCCTTCAAGCCCACCGCCACAATCCTCCGCCCGCAGCCGACCGTCGACGTGCAGGGCAATCCCGCCGGGCTCGTCGGCCGCGGGCGGCATGATCCCTGCGTGCTTCCGCGCGCCGTGCCGATCGTCGAGGCGATGGCGGCGCTGGTCCTGGTCGACCACTGGATGCGCAACGCCGCGCAGAACCAGACGTTCAGGTTTTGATCGACCCGTGGAGCGGGCTTCCAGCCTGCCTCTGAAGTGAGGCTGTTTGGGATGGCGCGGTTGCCTTCGGCCTGCCCTTTCCGGGATGGGTGGCCTCCAACAAGAGGAGGCATGACCTCTTGAGCCTTTTGAGCCTCCTGTGGCCATTGCCTCTGGTGCATGAAACGGCGGAAACCGGAGATCCCGCCCCACGGTGATCTGCGTTTATTGCTCTGGTTAACGGCGCCCCGGGGCAATAAGCTGCGCCATCATCCTGAAAGACATGCCCACGGAAAAACCTTTGATCTATCTGATTCTCGGCTCGGCCGGCTCGGGCCGGCGCGAGGGCGTCGAGGATCTGGCCACGGGCGGTCTCGACGAGGGCGATCGCGCGCTCGTCCTGCTGCCCGCGGCGGAGCCGGCGTGCGAAACCGACGCCCGGCTGGGCACGGTGCTGCGCTGGCAGTGGGAGGAGGGGCGAATCGAGGCGCCCGCGTTTGGCGAGGCCACGCATGTGTTCTGGATCGCCGACGGACGCCGCAATCCCGTCGACCAGATCGAGGCCTGCCTCGCATGGCTTCCGGTGAGCGGCGGGGAGCTCGCGCGGATCGTCTGCGTGATCGACTGCGGGCTCGCCGCCCGGCACCACGAGATGCTGACGTGGTACGACGCCTGCGTGCATTTTTCGGATGTCGTTTTGCTCAACCACAGGGACGGGATCGGCAACAAATGGATGTCCGAATTCCAGGCGCGCTACGCCTCGCAGTTCTTTCCCTGCCTGTTCGAATTCCTGAAGCACGGCCAGGTGAAGAACCCCGCCGTCGTGCTCGATCCCCAGGCCCGCCGCATGTCCCACATCTTCGACGAGGAGCTGAACTGGGAGGTTTCGGGAACCCCCGAGGAGGACGCCGAGGGCGACGAGGAGGTCGAGGCGCATCCGGAGGTCGATCCCTACCTCGAGCGCCTTGCCAGCGGCCGGCGTGTGAAGGAGATCCCGGACGTGGTGAAATACCTTGCCTGATTTTCGGCAGTGACGGATGCGCCGGCAGTGGCAGGCTGGGGGCGGACTCATCTCATTATGGATCGTCACGCTGAAACACCCGTCCGTTCCGCACAACAGCAGCAACTTCCGGCCGAGGACGCCTGTGGCGCGGCCGCTCGTGCGAAGACCCCGCTGCTGCCGGACCATCCCACGATGTACGGGGCGCTCGTCGCCCGCGATCCCGCCTACGAGGGCGTGTTCTACACCGGCGTGAGGACGACGGGCATCTTCTGCCGGCCGACCTGCCGGGCGAAGAGGCCGCGGGAGGAGAACGTCGAGTTTTTCGCCTCGATCCCGGAGGCGCTCCAGCACGGCTACCGGCCGTGCCGCATCTGCCGCCCGATGGACCGCGTGCCGGCCCCGCCAGATGTAGTTGTTCAGTTGATACGGGCTGTGGACCGGCGGCCCGGGGGCCGGCTGACGGACAAGGACCTCGCCGCCATGGGCGTCGATCCCTCGACCGCGCGACGGCGGTTCCGCGCCTGTTACGGCATGACGTTCCAGGCGTACCAGCGCGCGCGCCGCATGGGCGTGGCCCTGCGCGACGTGCGCGCAGGGAGGCCGGTGACCGACGCGCAGCTGGACGGCGGCTACGCGTCGCCCAGCGGGTTCCGCGACGCCTTCCTCCGGGCGTTCGGCAGGCCGCCATCGGGCGCGCAATCCGGCGACTGCCTGCTTGCGCGGCGCATCGACACGCCGCTGGGTCCGATGCTTGCCCTGGCGGACCGGGAGGGGTTGCGCCTGCTGGAGTTTGAGGATCAGCGCGGGCTCGACCGCGAGATTGACCGGCTGCGGCGGAGCCTGCGCTGCGCCGTGGTGCCCGGAACCGACGTCACGCTCGATGCCGCGGAGGCCCAGGTGCGCCGCTATTTCGTCGACGGAAGGGCCGGATTCGACCTGCCGCTTGCCCCGGTCGGCACGGCGTTCCAGCTATCCGTGTGGGAGGCCCTGCGGCGCATCCCGGCAGGGGAGACGCGGTCCTACGCGCAGATCGCCGCCGAGATCGGGCGGCCCGGCGCGCAGCGGGCGGTCGGGAGCGCAAATGGCTCAAACAGGATGTCGATCGTGATTCCCTGCCATCGCGTCATCGCCTCGGACGGCGCGATCTCCGGCTATGCAGGCGGCGTTTGGCGCAAGCGGCGGCTGCTCGAGCACGAAGGTCCGCGCCCGGGCGCCTGAAATGTTTTCTTGCGCGAACCGGAGCGAATGTTTCTCCTAGCCGTTCCGCTTTTTGCCCAGGTGGTGGAACTGGTAGACACGCAGGTCTCAGAAGCCTGTGCTTAACCGCATGGGGGTTCGAGTCCCCCCCTGGGCACCAATTTTAAGTCGTTATGTAACCGGACAGCCGACATGTCGGTTTGGACGTTTTGAGTGTCAAAAAAACGCGGCCAAAGCAAAGCTTCCGGAGCATTTCTGCCCGGATTTTGACAGCCGTGGCGGGCTATCGTCGCACAAGGACTGTTAAACTGTAACGCCAGTCGGCATTCCTGCCGACGGGCCTTTGGAAATCTCCAATTTCGGCGTAACCTGCAGGCGTCCTGCAGTGATTCCGCATGCTTCCCGCACCGGCGCTGCGTTGCCCTTGCGGGAGGGTTGCGCCAACGCTGGGAAGGCTGGCAACCAGTCATCCTCGATAGCCTGGCGGATATCATCGAACACAGGCGCGGAGGCGCCGCGTTTTGATGCCAGGTATTTCGCACTGGCAATCGCGTCAGTTATGACGGCCGCGCCGGCGCGGTGTAGGCGGGCGCAATTCACAAGAAGCTTCACGGAGCGATCGCAAGCGCCAGGCAAAAGCAGGCTCGCAAGGCTGGTAAGATCAGACTCGCTGAGCAGATCGGGCAAGCGGCGCTTACGTGCGATTCGGCCTTCAATCTGAGCCTTGGACCAGGCAGTCTTTTTCGCTACGATGTTCATCCAGGCGGAGAACTCAGGCAACGCGATGAACGCGACCGGAACCCCCATATTCATAAGCGACATGATCCACAGAACCCTGACCGGAACACTGGTTGGCCTCATTCTACGTGGCCAGAGGTTCTGAGCCTCATCGAACACAAGCATGAGTTTGCTTCGGCGTAGAACCTCCTCAACGCGCTCCCGGATCTGTCGACCGTTATAGCTGGTGCCATCCGCCACGCCGAGGGCTTCAGCTACTGCTTTGTAGAGACTCCTTTCGTCGTTGGTTGAAGGAACTTCGACGTAACGGGCCATGCCGGCCTCGCATTCACAGAACGCTCGGGCACTCTCGCTCTTGCCTATTCTCGGTTGGCCTTCAAGCAGTACTGCCTTGCCGGTTTCTCGGACGAAATTCAAGCAATCCAAGGTCAGTTCCGTGACCGACGTCTTTGCCAGTTTGCCGAGCGGAGCCTCTGTGCATCTATCACGATAGACTCGTAGAGTGTCCCGCCATTGAGGGAGGCCGGACAGCTGCTTTCCGGCCCAAGCTGGATTGAGGGCCATCGCGCAGAGTTCATCCGTCAAAGATGAAAGCCACATGCTCGTGGTGTCCTCTACTGTCGGTTGCCAACTTTCGAACACCCCCTCCGTCCTCTGCCCGCCCCAATTCTCAACATAAACCTCACGAGGTTCTCGAGGAACGCAGGCAAGCAGTTCATCAGCGATTCGCCGCACGCTCCCAATACGGCCGCCGACGCCGTCGCGCGGCGGCTGGGATCGAAATTGGAGAAACCAAATCAGTCGTACCAGGTCACGGTCCGCGAGAATCTCGCAGCGTTTGGCTACGGGCAAGGCGTTAAGGCTTTGCGCGAACTCCGGGGCGGAGCANNAGCACTTCGCCGATCTTGCGGAGAGCGTCCGCCTGATCCCTAAGGCGCTCAGGATCTCCTTCAGTCGGCACCATCACGCCGAGCTTCCTTGCCTCCGCGCAAGCACTGCGCCGCAAACGATCTATTGTCTCGGTCTGTTCTTGTCTTGTCTCCGCCTGGCGCTTCATCTCGGCGCCGACGCTCAACGTCTGACGGTCCACCACGACGCGGCGGAATCCCGGCGGTTTCTCGCCGCTGGACACAATCCGATAGAGATTCGCGCCATAGCGGTTGTGCGCCGCGAGTTGGTGCATGGCGTCCCGAATCTGGTCAGGGTCATCACAGAAAACGGGCACCGGATCGGCCCTCTCCACAAGCTGAGGGCTCTTTCGCTCGAGATCGGTAATGGTTATCGTCTCCAGATTGTCCGGATCTACCCACGCCAGCACATCTCGGCCTATGATCGACCCCGTCGCCTCGCCCCGATAGAGTCCACCACCGAGACCAGGTGGGAGCCTGATCCCGTTGCGTTGCACAGTGCGTGGCAACCGATGGTTCGCCAGCAGATGACGAGCCTCTACCGGAAGCCAGACGACGTTCTCGGAGCAGCGCTCCGCGTATGCCTCTGCGGGAGATTGTCCCGGGATCAACTTCGTCCGCGGTCCGTGTTTCTCAGCGTTGTAGTCAGCAATGATGCGCTCGATTTCGGAGGCCCAATCCTCCTTGTGCATGAAATGCTCGCGGGGATGAACGCGGCCGGCGACGACATCTTGAATGTGTCGGGCGGTCGCTTCGTTACAGTCTCGCCTTTCGTCCCGACCGCAATAGCCGGGCAAATGCTCCATCCGATTCTGCAGAAGGCCGAAACCGCGTTCTATCACCTTGGAGCGAGGTGTGTTGGCGTGCTCGAATTTAAGGCCAAATTCTCGGAGGCCGGTTTCCGACTCTCCGAAGTCGATCTCTGATTCGGCCAACACGCCTTTGAGAACACGTGAACGCTCCCAGATACCGCGTTCGAAATAGAACCCCTTTCGAGGCAACCCATGTTCGTCGTGACAGCGGGTGATGAGAGACCGGATTGATCGCGCGTTGTAACTCCTGGCACTCAACAGCACCAAGCCAAGAATATATGTCGTGCGGCAATCAATCATCATAATGAACTGGCCGCGAGTGAAGAAGTAGGGATCCTGTGATTCGTCCCAGAAATAGACGGGTGCAGTGAGATCGTCCGCCTGCCACCAATCGCCTGGCTCGTAGCCGGAGTGGTCGCGTTCGATCCAACCACAATTCAGTTTCGCAGCGCGCGGACCAACTCGGCGTTCATCTATACGCTCCAAATCTGTTTTCAATGCGTTGCGAATCGCATCTGGCACATAGGATTTGTCGATTGGTTCTTCAGGAAAACGGGCCTTTGTCTCAGGCGTCAAAATACCGTTGGCGAGCGCCATGCGCCACGCCGTGGCGAGAAAGTGGCTGTTTTTGTAGTAGCGCAGAAGTAGGAGATGATCCTCGGCGGGCAGCTGCCACCGGCGGTCACGGTTAGCATCGGCTCGCTGGTCTGCGATAGCACTCGGCTTGCCCCCGCCGCTGAGCCATCGATCGCGCTTGCGGCGATATTGCACTTCCAATGCCTCGGTGAAATTCTTCGCCAACGGGATGGCAGCGCGCCGAAGGACAGTGAGAACGATCTCCCGGGCGAATGCGGCCGGATGCCCCTCTTCGATGATCGTGTCGGCATCGAGCATCGCAGCGCGCCAGATGGCTTCCGTATCGTCACGAGTTGGCCTGCTCGGGTCTTTGACCACATTGATCGCTTGTTCGAGGCGTATGGCATCGAAGACCCCGCCAGCCTGCCCGGCCCCAGAGGAGGGGGCGGACGAATAATCGTTGTCTAGGTACAGCGCCCAGCGATCCCATTCTTCGAAGCCCCGATCGCGATCCATCGCCCGTTCAATCCACCGTCGCGCCGTCCGCTCTGAGGTATGAGCATATCCAGCGTTTGCGTTCCACGCCGCGCAGGCGCGGGCTGTAATCTCCGCTACTGGAGAATTGCGGCATTCGCGGATGACCGGCCCGAGGACTGCGCAGCGCTTGCTCGCGCGGTCGACGTGGGAGTCGGCAATCTTCCCGGCTGGGATATCCGGCTGCCAGCGAACGCGACCTTTCACCAAAAAGCGAGTGACGTCATCAAACCCTTGATTATGGGCCAAGGCGTCAAGGCGCGTACGCAGATCGGCAGGAATCGCATCCAGGGGCCAAGCCTGAGCTTCCTGCCCTTTTACTCGAATAGTCCTCACCTGTGAACTGGGCACGCACGCCAGTTGCTCGCGGACCGTCTTGCGATCCTGACCGACCATCTCGGCAATGCGCGAGGCAGTGAAAATTGGCACCTGGTCATCCATTGGCATCGGGCGCTTGCTGCCTGATTTTCAACCAATCACGGAAGCCGCCGAGACGCCATTGGCTGAGGTTCTGAGACGTGATCGGTGCGCCGCCAAAATAGAGGTGCATGCGGTCGGCGACTGCAGCCTGAGCATTCAGCCAAGCGACGATTCCATCGGCGGTCTCCCCATCCAGGAGCCGGCGGTTAACCTCAATCCGGATCTGGTAGGGCAAGCGGGCGATCTTGCCCTTGCGCGTAACGGGTGTTGTTGGCCTGCTCATTGGCTTAGGGCGGAGAATGAGCGCGTTGATCACTCTCCATTGCCGGTGATGGCAGCATGGCCAACGGCAGAAATTCCGGCGAGCTGGGCCATGGCGTAGAGGTCGCCGTCCGGAGTCCGCGCATAGGTGAAGCTAAGCAGGCCATTCGCGTCCGTGATGGCGCTAAACGCCGCATCGGCCGTGTCGACCTTGATCAGCGTCCCGGCGACGAGCGTCTGATTCAAAGTGCCGAGAGCGGTTGGGGCGCCATAGGAGGTCGCCGAAAGGAAGACTTCCACCGGTACCCGGGCGGCGACATTGCCGCCCGCCGCGTTCTTGGCCTGCACGGTGATGTGAGCGACGCCATCGGGTGTGATCGTATTGGCGACCGTGACCGTGGCGCTGCGCACAACGGTGTCCGGCGCCGGCGTTCCGCCAGGCGGAGTGAATGCCACGTCGGGGCGGATGTCGACAGCTCCGTCCTTTTGGGAACGGATCACCAGCGTCACTTCGCTAGGATTGTCGCCCGACAGTGCGGCTTCGCCGGTGTCGCGGTAAATTGTGCACGGGAAATCGTCCGTCTTCAGGGCGACCTTTGCGGGCGCATCGTTGGGATCGCGGATCCATGCCGTGCAGGTGCCTGAAATCGACCCAGATAGCGATCCCAGCAATGCGATCACTTTCTTGATTTCCTTCGTCTTGAATTTGAATAGCTCCTTCCTCGCCTTCTCCCAGACACGATCGGTGAACGCAGGCCCGTTGTTCGCTCCGGGCGCCTGGCTCTCGCCCATTTCCAGGCCGGGATCATGACTGACGTAATTGACGAGCAGGTTCGTCACGGTCGAACCGACCGTGATCGAAAGAATGGAGCTGCGCCCGATCACGCTCGAGGTGGGATCATAGGCCGCAACGGGTAGGACTGGGGGTGTTTCGGGCATGGGAGTTCCTTTTTGCGATTTGAGATTTCAGATCTGAAATTACGCGGCCGGATCCTTCATTGCCCCACCGCATCTAGAACCATCTTGTCCAACTCACCCTGACGCGATTCCCAGCACCCGGCGCCACGAGCGAGGACGATAAAGGCAGCGCTACGAAGCAATGCGCCCAATGACACGGACCGGGGATCGACGCGCAAAGCCGCGTCTATCCCGTTGCGCCAGACAACGCCGGCTTGCATCTGGCAGAGCCGGAAGAATGTTTCGGAGACCTGTGGCGAACTGTAAACGCCGCCAAGATCCTCGTTGAGCGCAGCGCCGCATTTCTCCAAGTCGATTGCCCGACTGCCGCCCCGGAACGGCGATTCATTATCCCACTTGCTCGGCGCCGGGTCACCAAGTAACCCCCAATAGGCTTCTTCCAGCGTTCCCAGTGCCTCAGGTTTGACGCCAAGTCCAACGAGCTGGCCCAAGAACAAGGCGCAATCTTTGATTTGTTTGGCGGACGGCATGGCGAAACTCGATTCAGATGTGATGCTGATTCGGTCGATCAAACCGCTAGAAGGCACGGGGCAGACCGATTGCGACGCAGTGCAGACAGGTGTTTTTGCGACCCCCCATCCCATCACTCACGGACGGGAGATCGGCCCGCAGCGTTGAAATGGCAGGGGCGACCCGGTGACCGGGGCTTGGCTGAATCCGGATCGCCCCCTTCTCGACGAACCCTCGGCCATGCTTGTAGCCAGGGAAAAGCGGCACTGCTCGTTTTTGCAGGATGGTCATCGAAGCCCGTTACTCAGCTTCTCCCAGCCAGGGCTAGCAGTTGCTCGGCACCCAGGATAATCTCGCGGTCGAGAGGCTCCTTGTCCCTTTCCGAATAACTGTTACGCCCCCTGAGTTCGTTTGGTAAGGTGATCGCCTGTGCCGCTCCGATGCGACCGCCGATCTCCTTGCAGTCATCGGAGAAACGAAGCGCGATATCCTCCGCGACTCCTTCCCGCGAGATGAATGGCCGGAAATATGTCGCGATCTGCTTGGCGGTTTCGTCGGCCGCGCTTGAGTAGAAGTCGATGATCGCGCGCCGGAACCGCTCCGCCTCCTTCTGCAATGTATAGAAGAGATCCCCGTCAATCTGGCCTTCAACCTTTGCGATCAAATTCGGCAGGATCTGAACCTGCAGTTGCTTCGCAGAAATGATCTGGAGTCGCTCGGTTGTCAAGGGACGGGGTAAAACCAG
>PMKA01000193.1 GCA_003157575.1 Opitutia bacterium | reverse complement strand
AGATCGGGCGAAGACCGGCGTCAATTGCCGGCCGGATCACAAAAGGCACCAGCCCTTTCGCGGCCGCGGCAATTGACCGTGCCGCGGAGGGGCGTTATCTATAATTCCAAAACATGAAACCCAGCAGAGTATTGGCGCGTTGGAAGGAGGGCCGCCCGGCCTTGTGCACCCTGGTGAACCTGCCGGACCCGCTCCTGCCGGAGCTCATCAGCACCCTCGGGCTCGTCGATTGCATCTGGCTCGACCTGGAGCACGGCGGAATGTCCGTCGAGACCGCGAGCCTGCTCATGCGCGCGGCGCGGCAGGGAGGGTGCGACATCCTCGCCCGGCCGGCCAAGGGCGAGTTCATGCGCATGGGCCGGCTGCTCGAAGGCGGGGCCAACGGCATCATGTATCCCCGCTGCGAGTCGGCGGCGGAGGCGCGCGAACTGGTTCGCTGGGCCAAATTCGCGCCGCTCGGCGAACGCGGTTTCGCCGGGGGAAACGCGGACGCCGGTTACGGCGCTTCCAATATCGCCGACTACGTCGCCGCGGCGAATCGCGAGACGTTTCTCGCACCGCAAATCGAGTCGCCGAACGCGCTCGCCCAGGCCCGGGCCATCGCCGAGGTCGAGGGGGTCGACATGTTGTTTTTCGGACCCGGCGACTTTTCGGTTCTCAGCGGCCACCCCGGGCAATTCGACCACCCCTCGGTCCTGGACGCCTGCGAGGAGACCTGCGCCGCTGCGCTCGCGGCGGGCAAGCGGTTCGGCACCCTGTCCTTCGGCCTGGATAAGAGCCGCCGGCTGCTGAAGATGGGCGCCTCGTTCCTGGTCTACAGTGCCGACATGATCATCATGCATGCCGGCCTTGCGCAGCTGAAGGGGGAACTGGCCGCCCTTGGAGCCGGTCTTGCCCCAAAGGCCCCGGCCGCCGCAAAATCGAAGCGCGCAACCCGCTAAAACGATCCATGCCCCGCTGTCCCCAACCCATTCTGGTCTCGTGCGAAGTTCCCTGGGACGAGAAGGAACGGCTCCTCGAGCCGGTCTTTCGCAAGGAAATTCGCATGGTCCGCGAAGCCGGGTTCAACGACGTCTACACCTTCGANNGTGGCGGAGGTCTTCCGCGACGAGATGAAGGATCCGGCCGCGCGCGGCATGGTGTGCGTGATCGGACTGTCCACGGCCGTCGTCGTCGAGCGCATGGCGATCGCGTACGCCCTCGGCTTCCGTCGCTTCCAGATCACGCTGCCGTGCTGGGGAGTCCTTAACGACGTCGAACTGATGACCTACTTCAAGGACGTCTGCGGAAGCTTTCCGGACGCCTCCTTCCTTCACTACAATGTGGCCCGCTCCCGGCGGATTCTCACGGGCCGGGACTACCGCCGGCTGATCGACGCGATTCCGAATTTCGTCGCCACCAAGAGCACCTTCGGGGGGTCGGCCCAGGCCGACGACCTGATGACCCATTCATCCGAGCTGCAGCATTTCTTCGGCGAGGAGAATTTTTCGCAGGGCTGCATGCATGGCGAATGCTCGCTGCTGGGATCGCTTTCGGCGATCGCTCCTGAGGCCACCTGGAAGTTCTTTGAGGCCGGCCGCAAGCGCCAGGCCGATCGGCTTTTCCGCCACCACCATTTCTTTTACGATCTGGTGCACGGGATCTTTGGCGACCTGTTGGCCATGGGGCGCATCAACGGCGCCTACGACAAGGTGATCAAGCGGCTGGGCGGCCTCGAGGAGATGCCGCTGCGGCTGCTCTCCCCCTACCAGTGCTTCACGGAGGAGCAGTATCAGGCCTGCAAGCGGCGCTACCTCGAGGAGTTCAACGGCGGCAGGCTCGTCGACGCCTGACGCGGCCGTCCGCCCGTCAGGCGGACGGCAGGGACACGACGCAGTCGATCTCCACGTCGATGTTGAGCAACTGCGCGCCAACGGTCGTCCGGACCGGCTTGTCCGCGCCCCAGTATTTCGCGTAGACGCCGTTCATCTCAGCGAACGTGCTTTCGTTGAGGACCTGCAGGTACACGCGGCAGCTCACCGCGTCCTCCATCCGGCCGCCTCCGGCCTCCACGATGCGCTTGATGCTCTCGAGCGCCAGGCGCGTCTGCTCGGCGACGGAGCCCCGCGACATCTTCTTTGTCTTCGGGTCCCACGGTCCCTGTCCGGCGACGAAGAGCAGCTTGCCGCCGGTCTTGACTCCGAGCGAATACGGTCCGCCGCAGGGGGGACTCTGATCGAATTTTGTGATGGTTTCTTTCATGTTGGCGAGTTCAACCCAAATTGAAGGCGATCGTCTTGACCTCCGTCATCTCCAGCATCGTGTATTTTCCGCCCAATCTTCCGAGGCCGCTGCGGACGGTGCCGGAGCTGGACGCGATGCCGCCGAAGGGAATGTGGATTTCCCAGTAGAAGCTGTAATCGTTCACCACCGTGATGCCGGTCGGCAGGCGTTCCGCCCACTTCCAGGCGCGCGTCAGGTCCCGGGTCCAAATCGACGACGTCAGCCCGAGGTTGCACGCGTTCGAGATCTCCCAGGCCTCCTCCTCCGATCGGAATGAGACGATCGGGACGATCGGGCCGAAGCTCTCCTCCAGGTTGACCAGCGAGTCGCGCGTGAAATCCACCATGAGCGTGGGTTCGAAGAAATACCGGCTGAGGTTCGGCGGCTGCTTTCCGCCGAAGAGGATCTTCGCCCCCTTGGCGGTCGCATCGGCGATATGCCGTTTCATCTTCTAGATCCCGGGCAGGATCGTCATCGGCCCCATCGTCGTCGTGCGGTCGAAGGGGTCGCCCATGCGAATGCCGGCGAGCAGGCGAAGCACCGCGTCAATCAGCTCCTGCCTGCGGCTCTCGTGCACGAGCACGCGTTC
>PMKA01000084.1 GCA_003157575.1 Opitutia bacterium | reverse complement strand
CAGGATCTCATTACCGCCTGGGATGAGCACCGTGACGGAAATCTGGAGGGTTTCATCCGACGCCTGAAGGAATGGGGCGAAGGTCTGAACTTCCGCAGTTACTCCCGCTGCAAACTGGCTTTTCTGGAAGACAACCTGAGCGAAGTTCCCGCCGGCCCTGAACGGCTCCTGCTTCGCCTCCAGATCGGCAACCTGCATCGCGAACTAGCCCAATGGAAAGGAGCCGAGATCCAATTGCGCGCGGCTCTGGCCGAGGCGGAACAACTGGAAAATGGCAATTTCCTTTCGGTCACACTCAACAGCCTCGCGCTCTTACTGAAGGATACCAACCGTCTGACCGAGGCCGAACCACTTTTGCGCCATGCCTTGGCCGCCGGAGAAGCTAGCTTCGGTCCAGAACATCGTACGGTTGCCGCCTACCTCATAAATCTCGCGAACCTGCTGCAAGCTACCAACCGACGGCCCGAAGCCGAGCCTCTCATACGGCGCGCGCTCTCCATCGATGAGGCAATCCTCGGTCCGGGACATACCTCCGTCGCCATTGACCTCAATAACCTCGCTCTTCTACTACGTGAGACTGATCGGAAGGACGAGGCAGAACTGCTATTGCGCCGAGCTCTTTCCATCGATAAGGCCAACCTCGAACCAGATCATCCTGATGTCGGCGTCCATCTGAACAATCTGGCGCAACTGCTGGCCGAAACCAATCGACAAAACGAGGCCGAACCGCTCATGCGGCGCGCCCTCGCCATCAACGAAGCCTGTTTCGGTCCAGTTCATCCGACCATTGCAACATGCCTCGACAACCTCGCGCAATTGCTTAGGGCCACTAATCGCTTTGCGGAAGCAGAGCCGCTCATACGGCGCGCCCTTGCGATCGATGAAGCCTGCTTCGCTCCGGATCATCCCACCGTCGCTACGCATCTCAACAACCTTGCCCAATTGCTACGAGCCAGCAACCGTATCATCGAGGCCGAGCCGTTGATGCGACGAAGCGTCAGCATCTTCCTTAAATTCACGCACGCCACCGCACATCCGCACCCGCATCTCGATGTCGCGCTTAACAACTGCCGCAGCCTCTGGCAGGAAATGGGCGTTTCTCCCGAAGAGATCCGCTCCCGGCTGTCTGCGATGCTGGCCGAGGCGGAGATTACTCCAGAACAGGCCACGGCCATGCTCGGTCCTGTCATTGAATCCTCCTGAGACGTCGTTCAATCCGCCCGAGCTGTTGGCGCCTTCCAAAACCCTCGGCGGTTCGGTCGGTCTCAGCTCAGGTCGCGGATCGAGCCAAACTCCGGGTCGAAGAGCCGCCGGTAGGTCCGCACGATCATGCCGTCGGTCAGCCCGGCCAGCCAGTCGCAGATGCGGCGGGCCTTGCCGGCCACGGTCTCCTCCGAGGCGATCAATGCCCCGATGTTAGGCGGCAGGATGTGGATCACCCTCGGCCCCTTGTCCACATAGTTGCGCCAGCACGAATCCCAGAGGCTGGAGAGCACCAGCCGGGCCTTGTGCTCCACCTGCTGAAGCTGCGGACTCTCGAAGATGATGTCGTTGGCGAGCTTCTTGAAAAAGAGCGCCTCGTGTCCGGAATCCGGCTCGACGACCAGCTCAAACCGGTATCGGTTGGTCTTCGGCGCCATGAAATTGTCGCGCTCGCGCAGCCGGCATGCCTGGATGAAGCGGCCGATCTTCGTCGAGAATGCGCTCTCGAGCCGGTCGGCGCGGATGGCGTCGAACAACGTGTCCAGCCACTGCTGCTGCCGGGAATCGACGGCCTGCGCGTCCGCCCACCGCTCGATGCGCTCGATTGTGAGGAACCCGGCCTTCACTCCGTCGACAATGTCGTTGAGCGAATATGCCGCATCGTCAGCCCAGTCCATGATCTGGCATTCCACGCTCTTGAATGCGTTGAGCGCGAGGCCTCCGTGCATCGCCAGGGGAATCTCCGCGCCGTCAAACACGAAGTCGCGGTACGTGCGCTGCGGATCGTATAGAAAATGCTGCGACGGCGGTTCGGGGAACTCGGCGCGGAGCTTCTTGTATTTGAGCACGCCGTCCATCGACGCCCGCGTCGGCTGCATTCCGCGCACGCCGCTCTCGTTCTGGTAGAGGGTCTCCGTCACGAGGTGCAGCGTCTGCGCGTTGCCCTCGAAACCGCCGTGGGGCTTCATCAGCTCCTGGAGCGTGCGTTCGCCCGAGTGCCCGAACGGCGGATGCCCGAGGTCGTGCGCAAGACAGGCGCACTCGACAAGGTCGGAATCGATGTGAAAGCCGTCCTCCATCGGATCGCCTCGGCTCTCAAGGTACCGGCAGATCGAGCGCCCGATCTGGGCGACTTCCATCGAGTGGGTCAGGCGGGTGCGGTAAAAATCGTATTCGCCGGACAGGAACACCTGCGTCTTCGACTGCAGCTTGCGGAAGGCGTGCGAATGGATGACGCGGTCGCGGTCGATCTGGAATGCGCTGCGGTAATCGGTCTTCCGGGGTCCGCCCAGCGTTTCCTCGTCGAACGCGGTGTAGAAGGCATTCTGCATGGCGGGCTGCTAGCTCACCATCAGATGATTGATCAATTCGGCAACCGCGATCGCGAGGCCGGTCGACATGAGCGTGCCGATGAGCACGTATTCAAGCGAGGCCCGGTCCCCGATGTGACGGAAATTGGCGAATGACTTGGCGACGAGCACGAATCCCACCGCGTCGTAATGGCCGCCCAGCACAAACGCGTAGATGAGCCCCCGCTCGAGGAAGCCGATCATCCGGCCGCGATCGTAGGCGACCACGTCCACTTCGTCGGCGTCCGCCGCGGCGCGCGGCTTCAGGTTCAGATAGTCGAAGACGGCCCGCACGGCCAAATTCATCTCGCTCGTCGCCACCAGCAGCCCGAACAGAACCAGCATGGCCGAGGTGGAGAACGAGCTCTCGAAGATCGCATCAAAGGCCGTCAGCCGGCTCAATGCCGAGAACGCCGAGTCGATCAGCGGCCAGAATTTCAGCCCGAACGCCGGCGAGAACCAGACGCTCAGCGCGAGCAGATAGACCATCCCGAGCGCAAGATGCCCGGCATTGCGCCGCCAGCCAAGCGCCTCCCAGAGGATGCCCGCCAGATTCATCACGACAACCGTGGCCGCCGCGGCCAGGAGCCAGGAGTGCCATTCGAAGAGCGCCAACCCCGCAAGTTCGATGAGCATCTTCGTCCCCCACAGCCGCCAGTTGACCCCCCCTTCGCTGACCTGGCGCCACAGGCGCGTGATCAGGACGAGGTTCGTGAAGACCAAAAACACAAGACTCATGGAACACCAGGGGTTGAGAGTTGATCGACGCGCACCCATCATCACAGAAACCCGGCCGCCCGTCCAGCCTAGGAGCGCGTCGAACTTTGTCCTTTCGGTGATCATTCGCTTGGTGAATCGCCCGGAATCGCTTAGCGTGCCGGCCATCATGAGCCCCTCACCTTCGCAGATCCGCCGTCTTGTCGCGGCGGCCCGTCGGGCCGGGAAATCTTCCTACGCGCCCTATTCGAAGTTCCGAGTCGGCGCCGCGGTCCTGACGGCATCGGGAAAGATCTTCGCCGGCTGCAATGTTGAGAATGCCTCCTATGGCCTGACCAACTGTGCGGAGCGCACCGCCGTCTTCAACGCGGTTGCCGGAGGCCACCGTAAACTGGTCGCTGTAGCGGTTTATACGCCGACACCGGAAGCGACGGCTCCGTGCGGCGCCTGCCGGCAGGTCCTCAACGAGTTCGGCCCGAACGCCGCCGTCCTTTGCGTGTGCGATTCCGCGGACCGGATCGAAACGACCCTCGATCAGCTGCTCCCCCGTGCATTCGGTCCAAAGGACCTCCGCTCGTAAGCAGTCGGAAACAACATGAAAAAGGCCCTCCGGCTCCTCTGCCAGGGCTTCGGAGAATTTGAGGCGAATGTCTTCTCCGCCGTTCGGGGATGGAGCCGACGGCGTTGGAACAGATCCTCGTGAGACCATCCCGCGAAAATCCCTGGCAGGGTCATCAGGACCCGGCCAGACAATCCCGCACCGCGGCGAACACCTGGTCGCGGGGCACATCGCGCTCCGTCCGTTCGCGCAGATCGCGCAACTTGACGACATTTCGCGCCAGCTCGTCGCTCCCATAGATCAGCGCAAGCCTGGCCCCGGACTCCAGCGCAGCCTTGAACTGTTTCCCGAATGCGAGCGCCTTCAGCGGATACTCCACCCGGAAGCCCGCAGCCCTCAGCGCATGGATGTCCCCGAATGCAATCTTGCGCTCCGCCTCCCCGCCCAGCACCGCATACACATCGGCTGCGTTGACGTAGGCCGGCATCATTCCCCGCGCTTCGAGCAGCAATCCCATGGTGACATCGCCGATGGCAAAGCCGACGGCCGGCAGATCGGGTCCGCCGAGCTTCGCCACGAGGTTGTTGTAACGCCCGCCGCCCGCGATGGCGCGCAGCTCGCTCTTCCGGTCAAACGCCTCAAACACAAAACCCGTGTAGTAGGCCAGTCCGCGCACGACTCCAAGGTCGACCTCGACAAAACGGGCGAGCCCCATCGCCGCCAGTCCGTCGAGCAACCGTCGCCAGTCGGCGACCCGCGCCGTGAGTTTGGCCGAGCCGAGCGGAGCCAGCGCGCTTTCAAGCTGCTCCAGGCTCTTGATGCGAAGAAAGGCCAGCACCATCTCCTTAAGCGCGCAATCGAGCGGCCCAAACGTGTCGGCATAGGTCTTGAACGCCGCGTCACCAAGTTTCTCGTACTTGTCGATGGCGACAAGCAGCCCCCTGATATGCGCTTCATCCAGACCCAGCGCCTCAAGGTAATAGAACCAGAGGTCCCGGTCGCTGAGCCGCACGTAGAAATCCTGTTCTGTGAGCCCGAACCCGGCAAGGCACTGCACCAGCAGCGAAATCAATTCGATCTCCGCCTCGACGCCCGCCTCTCCGAAGATGTCGGCGTTGAACTGAAAAAACGCTCTCTCCCTGCCCTTCTGGGCGCGCTCGTAGCGGTAAAACTCGGCAATGCTGAACCATTTGATCGGCCGTTTCAGGCTGCCCGCCTGCGCGCCCACCATCCGGCAGACCGTCGGCGTCATTTCCGGCCTGAGCGCCACCTCCCGACCGCCCTTGTCAACGAAACTGAACAGTTGCTGCTCAATCTCTTCGCCCGACTTGGTCTTGTACAGATCGAGCGACTCAAGCACCGGCGCGTCGTACTCGGAGAAACCGAAGGCCGACGCCGTTCGGCGCCACACGCGAAACACATGATTCCGACGTGAGAATGCCTCCGGCGGAAATTCCCGGAATCCTGGCAGAGACTGAAATAAGGCCATGCAACCGCTCAGGTTGCAGGCGCAGACGGAGCTTCGCCACCCTTATTTTGCAGCGGCCCCAGATCGAGCTTCTTGAGCTTTGCCTTGAGGATCTTCCCGGATTTGAATTTGACCACAGCCCGCTGCGGAATGATGACTTCGGTCTCAGGCTTGTTGGGATTCCGGCCCACACGCGCCTTGCGCACCTGGACCTCCAATACACCGAAGTTGCGCAGCTCCACGTTCCGTCCCGCCGCCACGGCGTTCATGATGATATCCAGAGTCATCTGCACGGTTGTCTGAACCTCCTTTTGCGGAAATCCAGTCTTCTCATAGATCTGCAGCACGATCTCGCGTTTTGTCAGGTTGGTCGACATGGTTATTCCTTTCGGTAACATCCAAAATGAAAACGCTTTAACCTATTCGAAGAGTAAACTCCGTCAACAGCAAAGGCTTACAATTCTCCGAAAATGAGCGACGAACCTCCCTCCCTTCCGTTCGATCAGCTGCCGCGGCAGATTCAGGAACTCCTTAGGGGATCGAATGTTAAGACGCCTTTTCCCCCTCCGCAAGCCGAAGCTTCCAGCGGCGGCTCAGAATCTGCCAACGAAGAGACAAACAAGGAACACGAGGCCACCCTTCGCCTCATCCGCGAGTTCAACCTGAAGCCGCGGGAGATACGCGATTATCTCGACCGCTTTGTCATCCAGCAGTCCGCGGCGAAGAAAGTGCTCTCCGTCGCCATCTGCGACCACTACAACCATGTGCGCCAGTGTCTGGAGAACCCGGGTATGAGGGAACGCGATTACGCCAAACAGAACATCCTCCTGCTGGGTCCGACGGGCGTGGGAAAAACCTACCTGATGCGATGCATCGCGAAACTGACAGGCGTCCCTTTCGTGAAGGCTGATGCCACGAAGTTTTCCGAGACAGGCTATGTCGGCGGCGATGTCGAGGACCTTGTTCGCGATCTCGTGAAGGCCGCTGACGGCGACGTTGAGCTGGCCCAATATGGCATCGTCTACATCGACGAGATCGACAAGATCGCATCCGCCCCGGGCAACACGGTGGGCCGCGATGTCTCGGGCCGGGGCGTCCAGATCAACCTGCTCAAGCTCATGGAAGAGACCGAGGTGAATCTCCAGAGCCAGAACGACATCGCAGGACAAATCCAGGCCATGATGGATTTTCAGCGAAGGGCGCGGCCCCGCAAGCGAACGATCAACACGCGTCACATCCTTTTCATTGTCAGCGGTGCATTTGACAAGCTGTCGGACCAGGTGAAGAGGCGCGTGCAAAGCTCGCAGATAGGCTTCGCGGCCGCAGGCCGGGAGCGCGCGGGCGATGACAGCGACTTCCTGAACCTCGCCCAAAGCCGTGATTTCATCGACTACGGCATGGAGCCCGAGTTCGTGGGCCGCCTCCCGGTGCGCGTCGCCTGCCAGGCGTTGACCGCGAACGATCTGGAGAAGATCCTCCTCACCTCCGAAGGCAGCATCCTCCAGCAGTATCGGGCGGATTTCTCCGGATATGGCATCGATTTCGAAATCACAATGGACGCCGTCCACGAAATCGCCGTCCTGGCCCACGCCGAACACACGGGCGCGCGCGGCCTCATGACCGTGCTGGAACGCGTCCTGCGCGACTTCAAATTCGAGCTGCCGTCCACAGCCGTGAAGTCCTTCAAGATCGACCGGCCGACCGTTGCAGCACCGTCGGATACCCTCCAGGTTCTGCTGAAACAAAACGCGGCCCAGCAGCACGCTGTGCTCAAAAGCGATGTGGCTGCATTCGCCGCCCGGTTCCAGAAGGATTACGGCTTCGAACTCGTCTTCGATGAACCTGCGATCGAGCGCCTCATCGAGCTGAGCCTGGCCGCGGACAAGACCATCCGCGCGTTGTGCGAAGAAAAGTTTCGCGACTTCCATCATGGGCTGAAGCTCATTGCCCGCGATGGCGAGCCGCGCCGGTTTGCGATCTCCCGCGAAGTCATCGACGCCCCCGACAAGATCCTTTCGCGCTGGGTTATCGACCGGTTCCGGGAGGGCGGTGACCAGCCCGCGCCCACTCAGTAGATACCAACGTCGTCTCCCCCGAAAAATGCACTCTTCCGACTGGTGTAGGAGCCTGCTTGCAGGCGATCATCATTCCAGCCTCTGCTTTCGCGTTCACACCTTCCATGCCTGACTCCACGGAGGTCAACACAATGTTCGCGCGGATCGCGCGCCGCTACGACCTCGCCAACCGACTCCTCAGCGGCGGCATCGACCGCTGGTGGCGCCGGCGGCTGGTCGGGGAAGTGCGGGCGGCCCATCCCGGGACGGTCCTCGACCTGGCGACCGGCAGCGGCGACGTCGCCTTCGCGCTGGGCCGCAAACTCCCGCCAGGCGTCGAGATCATCGGAATGGATTTCTGTCAGCCGATGCTCGACGAGGCCGAGGCGAAGAAACGTCGCTCCGGCGCATTTTCAAACGTGAGTTTCCGGCAGGGCGACGGGCTCTCCCTGCCGCTGGCGGACGCTTCGGTCGATGCCGTCACCATCGCCTTCGGGCTGCGCAACATGGCGGACCGCGGGCGCGCCCTGGGCGAGATGCGCCGCGTGCTTCGCCGTCCGGAAGGCCGGCTGTTCGTGCTCGAGTTCTCCCAGCCGGCGCGCTGGTTCCGCCCCCTGTACTATTTCTATCTCCGGCGGGCGCTGCCGGGGCTGGCGGGGATCATTACCGGAGACCGCTCCGCCTACGAGTACCTCGCACAAACGATCGGCGGTTTCCCCGATCACGCCGGCTTGTGCGACGAACTTCGCGCCAGCGGTTTCTCATCCGTCATGGCAGTCAGAATGACCATGGGGATCGTCGCCCTGCACAAAGCCAACGTCTGAAGGCGTCGCTACAGCAATTTCCATGCTAGAGGCCAATCTGCGCACTTGCCAGCAGTAGCCGACTCCGCTTTCATCTGCGCGTGGCCTCCCTGAAACTAATCATCAACGAGCTCCATTATGAGTTGCTCCGGAAGATCGCCGAGGGAGGCATGGGGGTCGTCTACGAAGCTCATCAGTACGGCGCAGGGAACTTTCACAAGCTCGTAGCGATCAAGCTGATTAGGGAAGAATATTCAAGCATCCAGGAGTTCCAGAAGAACTTCATTGGAGAGGCCCGGCTCGTGGCCGACCTGATCCATACCAACATCGTCCAGACCTATCATCTCGGCGTCGTGGGCGGCCAGCATTTCATGGTCATGGAGTTTGTGAACGGCGTGAACGTCGAACAGTTCATCGATCGTCACCGGGTCCTGCGCCGTTCCATCCCGGTGGACTTTGCCGTGTTCATCGCGTCGCGCGTGGCCAGGGGTCTCGCCTACGCCCACCAGAAGACCGACCGCTCGGGTCACCACCTCAATATCGTCCATCGGGATGTTAACCCGAAGAACGTGATGCTGGGCTACGAAGGCGATGTGAAGCTGACCGACTTCGGCATCGCGAAGGCCTTCAACCTCATGTACAATGAGGAAGGCAAGGTGATCCCGGGAAAGGACGAATACTGCTCGCCAGAACAGGCGAGCTACGCCGTCACCGACGCGCGGGCCGATCTGTTCTCCCTAGGCATCGTGCTTTCCGAGCTGCTCCTGGGACGGAACATCTTTCGTGAGGACGACCGGCTGCTGTCGCGAAGAAATGTGCTGTCCATGCCCATTCCACGCTTCAGGAGCCTGCGTCCCGAAATCGACGAGAAACTGGAAGTCATCCTTCACAAGACGCTCGAACGGGACCGCAACCGCCGGTACCAATCGGCGTCGGAATTGCTGACCGACCTGGAAATCTACCTCTACAGCGACCGCTACGGCCCGACGAACGAGAAATTGGCCGTTTACCTGCGCGAGTTGTTTGACCGGCCTGAGCCCGCCAACGCGCGGCTCTCCTCGGAACCCTCTCCTGTGGTATGAGGGCGTCCCTGCGCGTCCCTTCTGCTCCATGAACGGGCCGGGCTTCCATCAACACCTCAGCCAGCGTCAGACCCAGCAGATGGTGCTGGCGCCGCAACTGCGGCAGTCGCTGAAAATCCTGCAGGTGGCAGCCCTGGACCTGCGTTCCGTCATCCAGGAGGAGTTGCAGAACAACCCCACCCTCGAAGAGCTGCCGATGGATGGCGTAAGCCTGGACCAAAATAACTCCGAGGCTGCCAACGAGACCTCGCCCGAGGAAGGGGCGGAGTCGCGCGATGAACTCGATTTTTCAAAGAGCTTCGACATCCTCACGAAGATTGACGACGACTGGCGCGACGATCAGGCGCAGTCGGGCGCCGGACAGCCTTATACCTCCGAGGCCGCCGAGAAACGGCAGCACTTTTTCGACTCTCTCGTGAGCGAGACCTCGCTCCAGGAACACCTGATGAGGCAGGCCGAGCTCTCGGATTGCCCTCCCCTGGTGCTCCACGCCATCCGGTACCTCGTCGGCAGCATCGACGACCGCGGCTTCCTCACCACCAGCCCGGCCGACATCGCGTTGATGTCCGGGCTCGCGCTGGAGAACGTGCAGGCCGCGCAACAGCTGCTGAAGACCTTCGACCCGCCCGGCATCGGAGCCCAGGATCTGAAGGGCTGCCTGTTCCTCCAGCTTGAGGCCAAGGGCCGCAGCGGGTCGATCGCCGCCCGGATCATCCGGGACCATTTCGAGCTGCTCACCCGCCGCCGCATTCCCGATCTCGCCCGCCGCCTCGGAATCTCAACGGAGGAGATCCAGACGGCAATTGAGGAAATCGGCACCCTGGATCCTTCGCCCGGGCGGCGCTTCGCGGACGACAACAATCGCGTCGTCGTGCCGGATGTCACGGTCGACAAGGACAACGGCCAGTGGCGGATCTCCCTCAACAACGATTACATTCCGCGCCTTCGCATCAGCCAGACCTACCGCGAACTCATCGCCAAGGGTCAGCTTTCGAAGGAAGAAAAGGATTACCTCCGCGAACGCATGCGCTCGGGACGTTTTCTCATCAACTCGATCGAACAGCGCCAGCAGACGATCGAGCGCATCACGAGGGAAATCATCAAGGTGCAGGAGGAGTTCTTCGAGCATGGGGTCGCCCGCCTGAAACCGCTGACGATGACCCAGATCGCCGATGTGGTGGGAGTCCACGAGACCACCGTCAGCCGCGCGATCGCGAACAAGTACATCAAGACCCCGCATGGCGTCTTCGATTTCAAGTATTTCTTCACTCCGGGCTACCAGGCGCAGAGCGGCGACTCGGTGTCCAACACCAGCGTCAAGGAGATGATCAACGATCTCATCGCGGGGGAGGACCGCTCCCATCCGTTGAGCGACCAGGAACTGGTGGCGAAGCTTCAGGGCAAGGGCATCAACATCGCCCGCCGGACCGTTGCGAAATACCGCGAGGAATTGGGCCTGCTGCCGAGCAACCTCAGGCGCGAATACAGCTGAGCCGCCCGGCGCCACCGGATGCGGTGCCTCCACAGGCAGACGAGCCCCGTTTCATCCTGGGAGCGGCCCGCCGGCGAGCGGCGGCCCTACACCCTTCCTTTTGTTTTCCGTTGGAAGGAGCTGCGCAGTCAGCGCCGGCTCCGGGAAGTTCCGTGCCCGGGCTCGCTTCCTGCGATTCTTGTGCTCTCCGTAATCCGGTTTCCCTTACACGATTCTCTGTGTGCTCACGTCCGGTCTCTGTGCGCTCCGTGACCAGGTGCCCGCTCCAGCCTCATCCGAGCTCGAGATCGGGATGGATCGTGAGCCCGAAATGATCGTCGCGTTCGCAACCGTTCGCGTCGCACCAGGCCGCAAATGCGATCATCCCCGCGTTGTCTCCCGTGTGCTGCGCCTGGGCTGCGCGAAACACAACGCCCCGCTCAGAAGCCGTCTTTTCGAGCGCAGCCCGAAGCACGCGGTTGTTTGAAACGCCCCCGGACAATCCCAGGCTTGCATAGCGTCCGCGCTCGAGCGCCGACGCCGTCTTCCTGACCAGCGCATCGACCACCGCCTGCTGATAGCTCGCGCAAAGATCGTCCAGCCTTTTCATCACCTCCGCGGGAGCCAGCTCTTCCACAAGATAACGCAGGCTGGTTTTCAATCCCGAGAAACTGAACGACAGGTCTCCATTCGGCATGATGCCCCTCGGAAAGTCGTAGGCGTCAATCCGCCCCGCCACAGCATGCCGCTCGATGATCGGGCCGCCCGGATAACCAAGCCCAAGCAGCTTCGCGCCCTTGTCGAGCGCCTCGCCGGCGGCATCGTCCCGTGTCGAGGACAGCACCGCAATCCGCCGCTCCCGGTCGATTGAAAACAAGAGGGTGTTGCCGCCCGACACAATCAGTCCGAGATGGGGAAGCAAATCCGCAAGACGCGTCTCGAATCCGGCCGGATTCGCCGCGTGCAGGGCGATGAACGCCGACCAGGCATGGCCTCGCAGATGATTCACGCCCAACAACGGCACGCGCCGTTCGATCGCAAGCGCCTTGGCCGCCGCCAGACCGATCGCCAGACAGCCGGCGAGGCCCGGTCCGTTCGTGACCGCAATGGTCGTGACCCCGGCAAGCCCGCCGTCTTCGCGCAGCTGCCCCAGCAGCGCCGGGAAATTGCGCAGGTGCTCGCGCGTCGCGAGATCGGGCACCACCCCGCCATAACGCCCGTGGAGGACGATCTGGCTGTTGACCAGTTCGCGCGTCAGACCCCGCGCCGGGTCGAACAGCGCAAGCGCCGTCTCGTCACACGAGCTTTCGAGGGCGAGGATCATGGATGCCCGCCCACCCCGGCAGTCTCCTCACGGCTCCGGGCGACGAACAGGTCCACGCCCTTCAACACATCGGTCGCAACCTGCAGCGGCCGGTCCGCAACGGGCTCGAATCCGAAGCGCGCGGCAAACTCCTTGGGCTCCGCAAGGTCCCGGCGAAGGCGCTGCAAACGCACATTGGCCTCGTCCTCCGGCGAGACCGTGACCTTTACCTGGGGTTCGATGCCCTTCTCGTGGATGATCAAACCGCTCGGCGTGAAATAGTGTGCCGTCGTTAGGCGCAACGCCTCGCCGTCGTTCAGGCGGAAGAGCGTCTGCACGGATCCCTTGCCGAACGTCGTCTCTCCCACGACCACCGCGCGCCCGGTGTCCTTGAGCGCGCCCGCGACAATTTCCGCCGCGCTCGCCGTGCCTGAGTTCACCAGCACCGCAACCGGCATGCTCATGCCGCCGGCCGCGGATCCCGCCCGCCATTCTTCACGGCTCCCTGCCGAGCGGCCCTGGGTATAGACAATGAGTTCACCCTGTTTGAAGAACGGCTCCGCCACCGCGACCGCCGCATCGAGCAGACCCCCGGGATTGTTGCGCAAATCGAGGATCAGGGCTTTCGCGCCCTGGCTCCGCAGCTGTTTCAGCGCCTGTTTGAATTCCTCTCCCGTGCGATCGCCAAATTGCGTCAGCTGGATATACCCGATCCCGCTTTCCACCATCCGCACGTCACGCACGCTCTCCACCTGGATAATTTCGCGCACCAGCGTGAAATCGAGGGATGCCTTCGTCGAGGGCCGGAAAAGCGTGACCGTCACCTTCGTGCCCGGCTTTCCCCGCAGACGGTCGATCAACTTGTCCATGCCCAGCTTCTCCGTGGACTGCCCGTCGATCTTCACGATCTCGTCCGCACGGCGGATGCCCGCCCGCTCCCCCGGCGTGTCCGCGATCGGAGCCACGACAATCACCTTTCCCTCCCGCTGTTCCACCTGGATGCCAATCCCGCCAAATCGTCCATCCATCTCCTGCCGTAGCTCACGGTAGGCGTCGGCGCGCATGAACTCGGAATGCGGATCCAGCGATTTGACCATCCCGTCCAGGGCCGCGCGCGTCAGCCGGTCCGCATCGGCCTCCTTCCCGTCGACATAGTTCGTCCTCACCAGGTCAAGCACCGTGCGGAAATACTCCGTGTTGCGGCCCAGATCGCGGTCGGGCCACACGCTCCATGCCGGACGCAGCAGGGTCACCGCCACGGCGAGCGCAACGCCGAGGACTGCGCCGTAGAGGATGACCTGGATGCGTTTGAACATGTCCCCACTTTGCGCATCCCCCGGTGCATGTAAACCGCTTCCGCACAAGACCGCGATGCGCCGCGCCCGTCGGCCGTAGGAACTTCCTCGTCCGCTCCGCCTCGGCGGGACCGCCGGCGATGTTCGTTTTGCAGAAGCTTGGTTGCGGGCGATGCCGCGCCAACCTGTAGGGCCGGCGCTTGTCGCCGGGCCGGTCTCCTCCGAATCGCCTGCAAGCAGGCTCCTACAACGTCCGCCAGATGGCCTGCCTGATGGGTAACGG
Organism: Opitutia bacterium; assembly: GCA_003157575.1. GTDB lineage: Bacteria > Verrucomicrobiota > Verrucomicrobiia > Opitutales > Opitutaceae > Fen-1467. The sequence continues at coordinate 2,716 of PMKA01000084.1, read as the reverse complement.
TATTGCGGTCCGGTCGGACGGACCCGTTTGTTTTGAAAAACTGTCGCGCCCGAAGGCCCCGTCATTTGCAATGGCGGCCTCCCGGAGACATAAGCCCCGAAACGCGCCTCCGTCCTTTTCCCCTGCCGTGACCGACACAACCTCAACCGCGGCCTCGCCCGAGTTCATCGCCGTCTTTCGCGAACACGCCGGCGGCGGGGACACCCTGTCTTTTGCGCGCTTCATGGAGCTGGCCCTCTACCACGAGAAGACCGGCTATTACTCCCGTCCGCGCCTGCGCATCGGACGCGATCCGGACGCGGACTTCTTCACGTCGAGCTCGCTCGGCCCCGTCTTCGGCGAACTTGTGGCCGCAGCCTGCGCCGACCTGCTTGCCCCGCAGCCGCCCGAAGCCTCCGTCTTCGTCGAAATAGGGACCGAGCCGCCCGGACCGGGAGCAGACGCGCCGCCGGGCGTGCTTGCCTCCGTCGCCCACCCCTTCGCCGGCGCCCGAAACATCTCCCTCGGACAGGCGCTCGCAATTCCGCCGCAAGCCGTCGTGTTTTCCAACGAATTGTTCGACGCACAGCCCTGCCACCGGCTCGTCCACCGCGGCGGCCGCTGGCGCGAGACCGGCGTCGCCCTGCGGTCCGGAGTCCTTGAAGAGGTTCTGCTTCCGGAGTTCTCCCCGGAAGCCGCCGCCGCGCAGGGCCGCCTTCCGCCCGACGCTCCGGAGGGCTACAGGATCGATCTGCCCCTGGCCGCATCGGAGCTGGCAGGGAGGATCGCTGCACCGCCGTGGTCCGGCCTGTTCGTCGCCTTTGATTACGGGAAAACCTGGCGGGAACTCTCCACCGAGACCCCCGCCGGCACCGTGCGGGCCTATTTCCGGCACCAACAAAGCAACGCCCTGCTCGCACGGCCAGGCGAACAGGACCTCACCTGCCACGTCTGTTGGGACTGGATCGCCGAGACGCTCGCCGCCCATGGTTTTGACACGCCGGTCGTCGAGTCCCAGGAGGCATTCTTCGTGCATCATGCGGCGCCGGCCCTGGGCCGGCTGACAGCCTCGGAGGCCGGTCGTTTCAGCCGGCGCAAGCTCGATGTGATGCAGCTGCTCCATCCCGGCAACATGGGCCGCAAATTCCAGGTGCTCCATGCGCGGCGGAACCGCCGCGCGTAGCGGCGCATGCCTGCCTGCGCCCTGACGGAACAGCCAACCCGCTCGAATTGGAATTTGCCGAACCGCGGGGCCTTGCTCCACTGTGTCGTCAATCCGCACCGTCATTCCCGACCTCGCAAGATTCGAAAATCAAGACAGATCCGAACAACCCATGCCGCCCGCTACGCAACCTCCCTCAGCCGACAAACTCCTCCAACGCGTCCAGTGGGACGACCTGGACGTCGCCTGCCTGCGACGCCTGGTCGAGACCGCGCGCGACGAGGACCTCGCCGGCCTGGGCCTGCGCCGTCGCCCGGCGCGGACCGGCGACCTCTCCACCGCAAGCGTATCCGATTCACCGCGACAATGTACCGCAGCGATCGTCGCCCGCGAACCCCTGGTCGTCTGCGGTCTGGGACTGGTTCCGATCGTCCTATCGGTCTACGGCGGGCGGGCGACGGCGCAGTTCAGCGTGCGCGATGGCGCGACGGTCCTCCCCGGCCGCACGCTCGCCACCCTCCACGGCGATCCGCGCGTCCTGCTGGCCGCCGAACGGATACTGCTGAACTTTTTGCAGCGGCTCAGCGGAATCGCGACCCACACCCGGCTCCACGTGGCGGCCCTCGGCCCGGGCCGCACGCGGCTGCTCGACACCCGCAAGACCACGCCCGGCTACCGGATGCTTGAGAAATACGCGGTCGCCTGCGGCGGCGGCTGGAACCACCGCCTCGGGCTGTTCGACCGGGTGATGCTGAAGGACAACCATCTGGCGCTGCTCGGCTTCGCCGGGAAGAATCTGCGGGAGGGCGCCTCCCCGGCCGCGGCGGCAGCCGGCCGGCTTGCGGCGGCCGTGGCCGCGGCCCGACGGACTGCGCCCGGGTCTCCCGTGGAAATCGAGGTGGACCGCCTCGACCAGATACCTGCGGCGCTCTCCGCGGGCGCGGACGTGATCCTGCTCGACAACTTCACCGTGCCAAGGCTGCGCAAGGCCGTGGCGCTGATCAGCGGGCGAGCCTTCACCGAGGCGAGCGGCGGCATCACCTTGCGGACACTGGGGCGCCTGCGCGGCATCGGACTCGATTTCGTGTCCACCGGCGCACTGGTGCACCACAGCGCCTGGTCGGACATCGGACTGGACTGGCGCCCGTGAAATCCCCCGAGTTCATCATCCTCCGCGAGCTTCTGGATCACGACCCGGACTTCGTCTCGGGGACGGCCCTTTCACACAAGCTGGGCATGAGCCGCGTCGGTGTCTGGTTGCACATGAGAAAGCTGCGCGCACAGGGCTTCGAATTCGAGGCCTTGCGCAACCATGGCTATCGCATCCTGCGCCCCCCGGCCGGGCTCAATCCGCTGCTGGTGCAGGCCTGCATGAAGCCGCGCGGCCACCCGGTCGACCTGCTCTGGCTTCCCGAAACCGACAGCACCAACGCCGAGGCCGAGCGCCAGCTCGCTGCGGCCCGGCCCACGCCGTTTGTCGTGATGGCGGGCCGCCAAAACAAGGGTCGGGGTCGTTTCGGCCGCGTCTGGCACAGCCCGGACAACTGCAATCTCTACGCCAGCTTCGCCTTCCGC
>PMKA01000117.1 GCA_003157575.1 Opitutia bacterium | reverse complement strand
CCGGTCCAGACCTGCTGGCCTTTTTTCCCAATGATGGTCGCGGTGCCCGTGTCCTGACAGAACGGGAGGATGCCCTCGGCCGAGATCTCCGCGTTGCGCAGCATGGTCAGTGCGACGTAGCGGTCGTTTGCGGAAGCGAGGGGATCATCGAGGATCGCCGCCACCTGTTTGAGGTGTTTTTCGCGAAGCAGGAACGAACAGTCGCGCATCGCCTGGTGCGCGAGATAGGCGAGGGCTTCGGGCTCCACCTTGAGGATTTCACGGCCGTCGAACGCGCTTGCGGCGACAAAGTCCTTTGTGAGGAGGCGGTAATTGGTCGCATCCCCGGCTAGAGGGAAGGGCTCTTGGTAGCGGAATGGAGGAACAGGCTTGGCGGAGATACGTTAGTCGATTGCGGGAAATATTCCTGCAGAAAACGCCATGGGCGAGCGGAATCAAGCCCATGTCGGATTCTTCCACTGGGCGGCATCCGCCGCGGGGCGCATTTACAGCAGCTTCATCTTGGGCAGGTCCTGCACATCGACCAGGCCGACCGGCCGGCCTGCGTCATCCACGACCAGAAGATCGTCGATTTTGAAGCGGTCGAAGATCCGCAACGCCTCCACGGCCAGTGCGTCGCCGCGGACGGACTTTGGCGTGCGGGTCATGAAACAGTGGACCGGCTGCGAAAGAAAACCGGGCGTGCCCAGCATATGGCGGCGGAGATCGCCGTCGGTCAGGATGCCGGTGAGCGCGCCCGAGGATTCGTCGACGAGGGCGATTGAGCCCGCCTTGGCACTGGTCATCCCGAGAATCGCCTCCTGGATCGTGCCCTTGTCCGACATCACCGGAAGACGGTCGCCGACGCGCATGATGTCCCTAACCTTGAGCAGCAGGGCCGTGCCGAGATTGCCCGCCGGGTGGAGGCGTGCGAAATCCTCCCGCGTGAAGCCGCGGCGTTCCAACAGCACCATGGCGAGGGCATCGCCGAGCGCGAGGGCCGCCGTCGTGCTGGCCGTGGGCGCGAGTCTCAGCGGGCACGCCTCCCGGGGGACGCGATAGAGCAGCTTCAGATCGGCCCCCCTGGCGAGTTCGGAATCGGAATTCCCGGTCAAGGCGACGAGCGTCAGCTCAAAGCGCTTCAACATCGTCAGCAAACGCAGCATCTCCGCGGTCTGGCCGCTGTTGCTAAGGAGCACGGCCAGGTCGCCCGCCGCACACAGCCCGAGGTCGCCATGCAACGCCTGCGTGGCGTCGAGAAAACACGAGGTCACTCCCGTGCTGTTGAACGTGCCCGCGAGTTTCTGGGCGATGTGCGCCGACTTGCCGACCCCGCTGAAAATCAGCTTTCGTCCGGCCTTCTGTGCTGCCTCGACTGCCTCCACCACCGCGACGAACGACTCGTCCAGCGCCTCCGCAGTGTTCTGGAGCGCCTCCATCTCGATACGGATGCACTCGCGGCCGCGGGCGAGGGCGGATGCAACGTCGTAAGTCATTTAGGATTTGTGTTGGAAATGCGCGTGGAGTGAACTTAGTCCCCGTTCTTCCGCATTCAATCCCATTCCCGTGCCCCCATGCGGCGACTGCATCACATTCTGAAAATGCCCCGCGCGCTGCTGTGGCTCTCGCTGATCGTGCTCGCGGGGTGCGACGGCACCGACCGCCTTTCCCTTGGCTCGGAGACGAACGAGCCGTATTACCGGCAGGGCGACCAGCTGAAGCGACAGGGACGCTACCAGGAGGCGCTCGCCGCCTACATCAAGGTCATCGAGAAGCGGAATGAGGATGCGCCGGAGTCCCACCTGGAGGCGGGCTTGATCTACCAGCAGTACATCAAGGACCCCATCGATGCGATCTACCATTTTCGCAAATACCTCGAGCTGGAGCCCAACTCCAAGCAGGCGGAGCTGGTTCGGCAGCGGATCGACGCCGCGATGCGAGATTTCGCCCGGACGCTGCCCGCCCGGCCGCTGGAGGACCAGATGCTGCGCCTCGATTTGATGAACCGGATCGACGAGCTCCAGAAGCAGAACATCGAACTCAAGGAGGAGATATCCAGGCTGAACCAGGGTGCAAAGAGCACGGCCGGAGCCCCGTCGGATGTGCTGGTCCCTGTGCCGGACTCTGTACCGTCCCCGGCTGTCATTCACGGTTCTTTTGGCAGTCCTTCAGCGGCCGATGCTCCGGCCGCCCGGCCCGCCCAACATGGCGCGCAACCGGAAACCCCGGCGGCGAAACCGGCCCCGTCCGGCCGTACGCACGTGGTCACCCAGGGCGAGACCCTTGCCAAGATAGCCCAGCGGTATTACGGCAGCAGCGCCCGGTGGCATGCCATCCTCGACGCGAACCGTGACGTGCTCAAAGACGAAAAGGCGGTGCGGCCCGGAATGACGCTGAAGATCCCATAGCAGGAGCCCGCCGGACTTCGTCCTCCGTGCTCAACTATACTCGACGCCATAAAAGATTGCGGATCATAGCCGACAGAGTTCGGCAAGTTCTGTATTCGGTTGTGACCAGCGAGCGAACTGCTTTTCAACCGTTTCTGAGACCAAGGCTAGTCGTGGGAAGTAGACATTGTGGAGGCAGTTTCGCCGGGTTCGTTTCCAGACCCGCTCGATTGGGTTTAGCTCGGGGCTGTAGGGGGGCAGGAAATCCAAGCAAAATCGCTCCTGCTGTTCGAGCCTCCAGGCTGCGTGCAGTTTGGCGTGATGGTATTTGGCGTTGTCGATGATGACGATGACCCGCCGTCCGGGTTCCTGGCTGGCGGTTTCCAACTGCCGCATAAAAGCCAAGAAGGTCTCGCCGTTGAACATCTCAGGTTCCTTGCGGAAGAGGCTCTTGCCGTCCCGCACGCGCACGGCCCCAAAATATCCCACGCTCTTGCGGCCCGGATAATGCCACATGACCGGGTCGTCTTCCTCCCACGGCACCCACATCCGACAACGTGAACCATGCTGGCAGAAATGCACCTCGTCGAGCGACCAAAGATCTACAGTCGGGTCGTGCGCCCATAATTGGAGTTTTTTTTATGCTCTGCCTGCCGTTGCGGATCGGCTTTGGCGACCAGCGGTCGACGCAACCGATACCGAGTGTCCACCAAACGAAAGAGACGTTGACACTGGCGTACACTCATCTGCACGTCATAGCGTTTCTGCAGGCAAACGCGGAGCGTCTTCCCATCCCAGAGATTGGCGTCCACCTCGGCGGCCGTCGGCGGTTGACGCACCAAACTGCGCACTTCCTCCAATTGATCGGCGGAAAGTCGGGTGGGCCGTCCAGAATGGTTGCCTTCGGCTAGCCCGACCAGACCCTTCCCGTCGAAGCGTCGCACCCAATTGACCAAGGTGCGGGGCGAGTCGCCAAACAGACTGGCGACCCTCTCGCAACTCAACCCGGAAGCGACGAGCAGCACGCTGTGCAGCCGGTGCTCGTACCGGGCATCCTGATGGCGATTGATTTCTTGCTGCAACAGCACGCGGCTGTGATCCGGAAATGATAAGGTTAAAGGGCGCATGCCAGATGACTGCACCCAATCTATTATATCCGCAATCTTTTATGTCGCTAAGTATAGACGGCTGCGGACTCGCTCAGGAATCCGGTCAATTCCTCGCGAAGACGCTGCCGTGCGCGGTAGAGGCGTGTTTCCACACCGCGCTCCGAGCAGCCGACGACGGCGCCTATCTCGCGGTAGGAGAGCTTTTCGTAATGGTGGAGAAGCAGCGTGGTCTTAAGGTCGTGGGGCAGCCGGTCGATGGCCGCCCGGACCGCATCGCGCGCCTCGTCGCGTTCCAGCGCCGAGTCGGGCGCCGCACAATCGGAAGGGATGGTGTCGTGGGCGGAGGAATCGGTGTCGTCGATCGGAGCGTCGAGACTGACGGTCGGATGCCGGCGGCGCCAGCGATAGTGATTGTGGCAGAGATTGGACAGCGTGGTGAACAGCCAGGCAGACAGCTTGGTGTCCAAACGAAGGCGGTCCCTGTGCTGGTGCAGCCGGACGAAGGTCTCGGCGACCAGATCGTGCGCATCAGCCGAGTTCTGGACGTAGCGCCATGCGAACGCGAACAAGGGCCGCTGCCATCGGGCGATCAATTCACCAAGGGCACTGTCGCGCCCTTCCTTTAGCGCCTGAAGGGCGGCTTCATCGCTGGCGGGGGTAGAGTTCACGGGGATTCCTGACCCGCAGCCTCAGTCGATGGTCAGGCGTGTCCCCATCTGAAGAACCGGGCCGAGCAGCCCGAGATACCGCTCCCGTTGCTTCGCCGTCATCACCTGGGAGGTGTCGGCGACCAGCCGTTGGGTCGAGGTCAGGCATTCGCGGTCAACCGCGCGTCGTTGCTCGACGAAGTGCGCGAACTCGAGGAAGTCGATCTGCCCGGAAGTCGTCCGTTCATGTTCGAAGGCGTCATATTCCTCGCGCATCCGGGCAACCTGCGCCGCCAGGGCCAAAAGACGCGGGCTCGACTGTTCGTGGATCGCCTTGATCCGGGCGAATTGCTCGTTGGATAGCTTCAGCTCGGTTTTCATCCACTCGAGCTGGCAGTCGAGGCCGTTGCCATGGCACGGCTGCTGGGAAAAGAACCAGCCGACGTGCGCCAGCACGGCTGACATCAGGCCGGCGAGGACGATGAAGAAGGTGTGTTTCATGGCTGGTTGGAGGCGATCTTTACAGCCGGCTTGTCCATGAGGGGATCGATCAGGCGGAGGTAGCTTTGCGCAATCTGCGCCCCGCGTTCCGCGTGAAGTCTTGCGAGGCGGACTTCCGCAAGGAAAAGGCCGAGGAGCATGCAGGCCGAGACGAACGCAATGGCGAATGACGGGCGCGAGAATGCGGCTTCAATCCGGGCGAGAAGGCCGGGCCGTTCAGCGCGGTTGTCAACCACCGCGATCCGGCGCCACACCTCCGTCGTCAAATTCTGCGGAGGCTCAGGCGTCTCATGCCAGCGATCGAGCAGGGAATCAAGAGGATCGGATGGGGGATGCATGGAGTTAGGTTTTGTTCCTGGCGGAACGGTCCGCCGGAGAGCGCAGCTGCAGGCAATGTCTGGTCGATGTCACGGCGGTGAAGAGGGCGATGGCAAATAGGATAACACCAGCAGGTGAAAAAGCCCTTCAAAACACCGCGGCCCGGCCCCCCGGCGGAAGGCCTACTCGGGGTAGAGCCAGAAGCGCCGGGACTGCTGCTGAAAAACACGGGCCTGCTGGCGCCAGTCCGCCAGGAATCCTTCGACATTGACCCTGGCTCCATCGTGGCTGAGAGAGGCATACCAGGTTTCGGAGCCGGTCAGCTTGTTGAACATGGAGATCTTGTCCGCCGGAGCCGTTGCAAAAGGATTCTGCGCATTCCACCTGCAGGCCAGGCGCATCATGTAAAAACTCAGATCGGTCGGCTGCCAGGCCGCCCAGTTGGCAACCTCGATCTGTACTTCCGTTGACGGCTTCCTGCCGGCCACCGGCGGGGACGTCCTGACGAAAACGAGCCCGGGCAGTTTGAGCGCTTCGAGTTCCTTCTGGAGTTGCTCGCTCGTTTTTCCGCGAAACGCGACGAAAGGACGCGTGCTCGCGTTGCCGTGGGTAAAGCCGCCGATCTCGCAGCCGAGGCCGGTCATGGCGTAGCCGACGCAGGCGAAAAAGTCCTGCACGAAAGGCGAGGTGGGCACAAATTTGAGTCCGGTGTCCGGCCACCGCATGGACCGCCGCCACCCTTGCATGGGCACCACTGTCAGCCTGCCTTTCAAACGCACCGCTTCCGGTTCCGCGAGGGCGCCCGGGGTTGCTGCGGCGAGGCGGGCAAGCTCGCCGATCGTCAGACCGTGCACATAGGGCACGCGGAAGGCTCCGACATAGCTCATCAACGTCTTGTCCATCGGCGGTCCATCCACCTTCAGGCCTCCCAGTGGATTCGGTCGGTCAAGAACGATCACTTCGACGTTGTTCTGGAAACAGGATTCCATCGCATAAAGCATGGCGCTGGAAAACGTGTAGCTGCGAACACCTATGTCCTGCAGGTCGATCACAAGCGCATCAAGTCCCGCGAGCATCATCTTTGTTGGCTTGCGATCCTTGCTCTTGCCGTACAGGGAATAGACCGGGAGGCCGGTGCGGGAATCGACGCTGTCGAGGAGGTTTTTACCCGCCTCTCCGGTCCCGTAGAGGCCGTGTTCAGGAGCGAAGAGGGCAACAAGCCTGACTCCGGGCGCCCGCCGAAGAACGTCCACGGTGCTTTCGCCCCGACGGTTGACTCCGGCGGCATGGGTCAGCAGTCCGATGCGTTTGCCCTTGATTGCGGAGAAACCGCTGCGCTCAAGGACGTCAACGCCGAGCATGATCGGGAAGATCCGCTCCCCTTGTACAGGGGGCAGGCCGGGCGACGGGGTGATGGCGGGAGCGCCCGGTGGGACCGTCTGAGTGACCCTAACGGGGCGAGCAGGGCGATGTTTTCCCGAAAAGCACGCCGTGAAGCCGATCAGAAAGGACAGGATGACAACAAGAAAGATCGATGCTCTCAGATGGAAATTCACGATGATGGACCGGAAGACTCTGGCGGGAACCAACGGGGCGTCGAGCCGGAACCGGCATTACCAGCTATCCCTGCGGCATTGTCTCGCCTGCCCGGCAGGCTCCCAGCGTCCCGGGCAAGGTCGATGGGCTCCCGCTCGAAGCCACGAGGAGAGGAAGCCTCAACTGCCGAATCAAGGAGTGGTCGATCCCGGCCATGGAGCCACAAAAAAGCCTGCCGGCGATGTCCGACAGGCTCCCGATTCGCAAAATGAACGCCGGCCCTATTTCGCCGAACATTCCTTCATCAACTGGATCCAATCGCCTGTGCGAACGCGGACCCGAGGGAAGGAGACGCACATCTTGTAGAGATCCTCGAATTCGCCGGCGAAATCGCGGGGAAGACGGTTGCGGCGAAGATACCAGTCCTCGAAATCGCGGGCGTTCGTAAGTGCCTTGATCTCGATGACGTTCTTCATGGCGTCGGGAAGCAGATCAAGCAGGTAAGTCTTCACCAGTTCGGCCCGTTCCGGATTGTCGCTTGTGACCTTCTCGCAGATCGCCTGGATATGGGCAGGCTTGATCGTACGATACTTGGCCTGGAGATAATTGTTGATCCGCGAAACCGCGATCCCGGTCAGTTTGTGCAATTGGACTTGGTTAATGCCATTTTTTTGCATTACCGCATCCAGGAGCCCTGGGAATAGTTTTTTATTCATGTTGCAGGAAAGATAGCATGCTTATGCGAATTTACCAGTTACAAGACGGACGTCAGCGAGATTTTCTTTAGCACCAGACCATCTTTTGCACAAAAATGAATGGGTATCCCGAGCTCTGTCAATATCACGTCACGAGATTTCTCCCTGCCCGTGTGTTGGCTTCAGGAGGAGATGCGTTCGACGGCACCGGGCGCTTCAGTTTCGATTTGCGCAATAGTCGGGGAAGGGCAAAGTCGTTTGTCTTCAAGCTACAGGGGAAGGGGGCGCCGACATGGGAATCCGAACGATGACACAGCAAATCTGGCGAGAAGGGCTGCTTATCTGCTTTCGCCCGGTCATCCCCGGGGGAAAAGGAGCGTTGGATAATCGACGGATTAGATGCGGTCATCAGAAAATGTAATAGTGATGAAGGCCCTATACGTTGTGGTTGACCCTGCTCAAAACCACAACAGGTAGTATGTCCTCTCAGGCTCAAGTAGCCGATGCCGCCTAGCGGTGTGTCAGATCCCCTTATCATTTTTATCATCGCCATCTCTTTACCATGGACAGCTCTGCTTTGCCTATTTCCCATCCCGTCAGCGGGCTCCAGGACTTCATCGCAATTTCCCGGTACGCGCGCTACTCTCCCGATCTCCGCCGCCGCGAAACGTGGGCGGAAGCCGTCGGTCGGGTGCGCGACATGCACCTGGCCCATTATGCCGACACGTCCCTCGGCGATGCGGCGCTTGCGGCGCTGGCGGCGGGTGACGTCTCCGCGGAAGACCTCTCCCGCATAGGCCGCCTGGGGCGGCTCCACGAAGCGATCCGTTCGGCGTTTGCCGCAACGGAACGGCGTGAGGTCCTGCCATCGATGCGAAGCCTGCAGTTTGGCGGCGAGGCGATCCTGAAGAAACATGCGCGCATTTATAATTGCGCGTTCACGTACATCGACCGGCTTGAGGCATTTCGGGAGACCCTGTATCTTTTGCTTTGTGGTTGTGGCGTCGGCTTCTCGGTCCAGCGCATGCACGTGGAGAAGCTGCCCGCGCTTGCGCCGCTGCGTTTCAACGCCCCCGTGTCCACGTTCCTCGTCCCGGACACGATCGAGGGTTGGGCGGATGCGCTCCATCAGTTGATGCTGGCGGCGGTCGAAGGTCGCCGCGTCATCTTCGACTATTCTGCCGTCCGCCCGGCGGGGGCGCCTTTGCGCACATCGGGCGGCAAGGCGCCCGGACCCGAGCCGTTGTTTCATTCCCTGACGCGGATCGAGCACATCGTGCAACGCGCCGCAGGCCGCCGTCTGCGCTCGATTGAGGCCTATGACATTCTGATGTGGGCCGCCAAGGCCGTGCTGTCCGGCGGCGTGCGCCGCTCGGCGACGATCTGCCTGTTCTCCGCCGACGACGAGGAGATGGCGGCGGCCAAGACGGGCAACTGGTTCCAGGACAATCCCCAGCGGACGGCCAGCAACAATTCGGCGGTGATTGTCCGCGCCGCGGCGACCCGGGAGCAGTTCAACAAGCTGTTCGAGGCGCAAAAGGCGTTCGGCGAGCCCGGTTTCTATTTCGTAGAAGATCCCGAATACGGCGCGAATCCCTGTGTGGAAATAGGCCTGCATCCGCGTCTCAAACTCGATGCCGCTGGAATCGCCCGTCTCCGCGAGCTCGGCTACGCCGGGGAGTTGCGCGAGGGGGAGACGCTCACCGGGGTGCAGTTCTGCAATCTGACGACGATCTCGGCGGCGGCGGCCGAAACAAAGGAGCGGTTCTACGTGCTTTGCGCACACGCTGCGATCATCGGCACGCTGCAGGCGGGCTACACGGACTTCGGCTATCTTTCGCCGGTCTCCCGTGTGATCACAGAGCGCGAGGCGCTTCTGGGCGTGTCCCTCTGCGGCGTGCTCGACCGGCCCGATGTCATGCTGGACCCGGAGGTGTTGCGCACGGGCGCGGCCGTGGTGAAGACGGTCAACGCCGTGGTGGCCCGGGCTCTGGGCATCAATCCCGCGGCGCGCACCACCTGTGTGAAACCCGAGGGGACGGCGAGCCTCCTCCTCGGCACCAGCAGCGGTTTGCATCCCCATCATGCGCTGCGCTATTTCCGGCGCGTCCAGACGAACGTCTACGATCCCATCTTCCAGCATTTCAAGCGGTTCAACCCCCACATGGTCGAGCCGAGCGTCTACGATGCAAACGGCCGGACCGAGGTGATCACGTTTCCCGTGGAGGGGCCGGCCTTCGGCATCTATCGCGAGGACCTGTCCGCGGTGAAGCACCTGGAATACGTCCGTCTCGTGCAGATGAACTGGGTGCAGGCGGGGCGTCGCCACGAGAAGTATTCCCCGGGATTGCACCACAACGTCTCCTGCACGATCTCGGTGTGCGCCGACGAATGGGCTGCGGTTGCCGACTTCATCTGGGCGAACCGCCAGAATTTCACCGGCGTCGCCCTGCTGCAGGACCAGGGGGACAAGGCTTACGCGCAGGCGCCCCGCGAAGCGGTGACGACGCTTGAGGACATCCTCAGGTGGAATTCCCTGACCTACCAGCCGGTCGACTACACGTTGCTTCGTGAGGAGGAGGACCTGACCGAGCTGAAGCAGGTCGTCGCCTGTGCGGGCGGCGCCTGCGAACTCCACATCTGAACAAGGGCGTCACGGCGCCCTTGCGTCGCCCCGGATCGCCGGCTGAAATCCCGGGCATGCTGGCTACATGTCAGGCCGGTTATGAGGACTCCCTTGCCGGGGAGATGGCCGCGAATGGCTGGCTTCCGTCCGGCCGCGGCCCCGGCTGGGTGGACTGCGTTGGCGGCCCGGGCGGAGGACCGCCGGAGCTGGCCTTCGCTCCCCTGATCCTGACCGAGCCCGTCCTGCTCCAGGCTGATGCCGTCAACGCGCTTGCCCAGAAGGCCGTCGACTATTTCGCCGGGTCGTTGCGGGACGAACGCATCGGGAATGCCTGGCCGAACCTCTGGAGCGGCTCGCCGGGGGTTGGCGGCCTGCCGCGCCGGGTCGCCGCAACCCGGCAGGCGTTTGACGAACTGCTGCGGCGGAAGCTGTCGCGGGTTGCCCGGCTTGCAGCGCCTGGCGTTCCCCCAGGGGTCGGGCCGGAGCGCGGACTGTTCGTTGTTTTCACGGACTTCGATCGGGCGTGGGTGTCGCGCACCGCGATCCTCGGGGGCCAGCGTCGCATGGCCGACGATCCATCGGCGCCGTCGCGTTCCTTTCTCAAGGTCGAGGAGGCCTATGGCGTGTTGGGGGCGGAGCCGGGTGCGGACGAGGCCGTGATCGACCTGGGCGCGGCGCCCGGCGGCTGGAGCTACAGCGCGGCCCGGCGCGGCGCGAATGTCCTGGCCGTCGACAACGGGCCGCTGAAGGCCGGCGCCCTCGGCAATCCGCGGATCGAACACCGCCGGGAAGATGCCTTCGGGTTTCGTCCCCCGCAGGGCCGGACTTTCGACTGGATGTTCTGCGACGTTGTGGAGGAACCGCATCATGTGTTGCGGAACCTGGTGACGCCCTGGCTTGAAGGAGGCTGGTGCCGCCGCTTTGTGGTCAATCTCAAGTTCGGCCGCACGGGCCCGGTCGCGTTGCTGCAGGAGCTGCGGGCGGCCGGTTCGCCGTTTGTGCGGCACGCTGCCAGCTTTCGCATCCGCCATCTTTATCACGACCGCGAGGAGTTCACGGTGGTTGGCGTCGCAGCTTCCGCTCTTCAGGACGCGCGCGAGGACCGACCCTGTGGGTCACACGGAGAATGAACCAGTGGTGCCGCCCTGTTCTGGAGACGCGACGCTGCTGTCGGGTTTCCGGGATGCAAATGCGACGGGCGGCGTAACTCAGCTCCTGGCCGGTTCTTTCGGAAGGGCTGCGGCAATGTCGCGGCTGAGCGCAGCGATGGCTTCACTCAGTCTCGCGGCCAGCTGGCCGTGGTCATGACCGTCCCAGCGGAGACCCGAGGCGGAATAGGTTCCCTCGGCGACGGTCCCTGCCGCCGCCGTCGGGGCGAGTATTCTCCATTGTGCGGAGAACCGCACCTCCCCGTCCGCGGTGCCTTCGCATGCCGACACGCGGAGCAGAATCTCGAAATCGCGCTGTTCGTCGGCGCGGAACGGGGGCGTGGTGACCCGCGCCACGTTCTTCAGAGGCTGGAGGTTCTCTGCCAGCACGCGGGCGATTCCCAGGTCGAGGGGTTCGCCCCAGCGGGTTGAATCCAGGAAGGCGATCTGGTTCCCATGCGAGCGCACGACAAACAGCTTGGTCTGGAGGTAGGGTGCGATGTCCACCGCACGCACTCCCAGGACCCAATGTTTCAGCGCCGATCCCGCATCCGCCTCCGGCTGCACCGGGGCAGGGGTGAGCAGGTAGTAGCGCGTCAGGTCAGGCTGCGCGTTCGGCAGTGGAATCGTACATGCGGACACCAGCCCGATCCCCGCAAGAAACAGGACCCTGCCAAGGACATTCAGGGGGTGCGTTGTCGTTGCGGCTCGAAAAGCGCGAGCTGCGGAACCGGGCTTCATGGACTTGCTCATGGTCGTTGCGGTAAGGGGTTATTCGGGCCTGCGGCCGGTGATGAGCGCGCTGGGATTGCGTTCGAGGTAATCTGCCAGCCGTTGCACCGCCGCCGCCGCTTCGCGCAGCTGCTCCAGCGTCCGGCTTCCCTCCTCGCCGATGCCGTTCTGGGAGGCGATGAACTGGCGCGCGCTCGTGGCGGCGGCGTTGAATGCCGCCAGCGCCTTTTGCGCCTCCTCCAGGGTCTTTGCCAATTGTTCGCTCGTGGGCTGGACCTGCGTGTCGAGCCGCGCGACCAGCGTCCGGAGATCGTTGACTGCGGCGTTCAGATTGAGAATGGTCTGCTTGATCTGCGGATCGGACACAATGGCGCCGATCGCGTCGGCCGTCTTCACCCAATGTTCGCTGAGGCGGACGGTGTCGATGCCCTGGAGCTTCTCGTTCGCTGTGGCCAGCGTGAGGTTCAGATTCCGCGACAGCCCGGCGAAATCCACCCGCTTCAGATTGGAAAGGATCTCCGTCAGGCTCGCCTGGTACTCGGATATTGTGGAAGGCAGGGAGGGGATCACCAGATGTTTGGCGCCCGGCTCCGGCGCGCCGGCCGGGTATTGCAGCGGGTCCCGGAAATCGAGTTCGACAAACAGCAGGCCGGTCGCGAAGCCGACGACCCCGAGCTGCGCGCGCAGGCCGTGGTCCACCATCTCCTGCAGTTTGGCCCGGTCGGAAACGTCGATGGGCCGCCCCTGGTCGTCGACGATCATGTTGCGGCTGAATTCGCACACGACGGCGACGACCGATTTGTTGGTTGCCGCGCTGTACCGGACGTTGATGTCGGCCACCCGGCCCACGCGCACACCGCGCAGCTTGACGGCGGAACCCATGTCCAGCCCATGGATGGACTCATCGAAATAGACCATGAACCGCTGCGGCTTGGAGAAAAAGTGCAGGCCTCCGAACGACAGCAGCGCGAGGATGATGAGCAGCATCGCTCCGATCACAAACATACCGACAACCGCTGGACTGATCTTTGTTTTCACGGCAATGGAATACTGGTCATTTTGGGGCGCGTGTCTAAGCTTTCTCCTCTCCGCGGGTGAGGAACTCCCTGACCCGGGGGTCGTCGCTCGCGGCCGCCAGGTCCCGCGGGCGGCCCTCGGCGATGATGCCGCGGGCATCGTGGTCGAGCATGATCACGCGGTCCGCGATGGCGAAGATGCTGGCGAGCTCGTGCGAGACGATGATCATCGTCGTGCCCAGCGTCTCACGGATCTGCAGGACGAGCTCGTCCAGCTTCCGCGAGGTGACCGGATCGAGTCCGGCGGAGGGTTCGTCAAAAAAGACGATGCGAGGATCGAGGGCCAGCGCGCGGGCGAGGCCGGCGCGTTTGCGCATGCCGCCGCTCAGCTCGGAAGGGAAGAAGTCCTCGTATCCGGCCAGCCCGACCTGGGCGAGCTTCAGGCTCACGATCTCCTCGCGTTCGCGCCTGTTGAGCGCCGTGTACTGCTCCAGGGGCAGCGCAACATTCTCGCCCAGGGTCATCGAGCTCCAGAGGGCGGCGTTTTGGTAGAGGACGCCGAAGGTTTTGAGCAGATCGCGGCGGGTCTCGAGGTCCTCGTTTGTGAAATTCTCACCGAAATAGCGCACGATTCCGTGCGCCGGCTTCATCAGTCCGATGAGGTGCCGCAGCAGCGTGGTCTTGCCGCAGCCGCTGCCGCCGATGACGAAGAACAGCTCGCCCTCGCGCACCGAAAAAGAGACCCCGCTCAGGACGATGGTTTCCCCGTAGCGACATTCGAGGTCCTCCACTCCGACCGCCGGCGGCGGCGCGCCGGGAGCGCTGGTTTCCGTTTCTTTGTCCGTGGCTGCGCTCATATTCCGAGAACGTTGAACAGCACCGCGAACACGGCGTCGGCGACGATCAGCAGCAGGATGCTCGTGACCACGGCCGAAGTCGCCGCGCGTCCCACCCCGGCGGCGCTGCGTTCCGCCTGCAGCCCGCGCAGGCATCCGGCCACCGCGATCAACATTCCGAAAACAAGGCTCTTGATCAGGCTGACGCTGACGTCGGACAGGCCGATGTTTGCCTGGGTTTCGATCCAGTAGGCGTTTGGCGGAATCTGGAGCACCGAGGCCGACACGACCATGCCGCCGAAGATCCCCAGGCAGTTGGCGTACATGGCGAGCAGCGGCGTCATCAACGTCAGAGCCACGATGCGCGGGAGCACGAGAAAGTCCACGGGCGCGATTCCGAGCGTCTCCAGGGCGTCGATCTCCTCGCCCGCCTTCATGTTGCCGAGCTGCGCCGCAAATGCCGCGCCGGTGCGGCCCGCGAGCACCACGCCCGTCATCACGGCGCCCATCTCGCGCAGCGTGCTCAGGCCGACGATGTCGGCCACCCAGATGTCGCCGCCGAACTGCCTGAGGATGATGGCCCCCGTGTAGGCGAGCGTCAGGCCGACAAGAAAACTGCTCAGGCTGACGATGGGAACCGCCATCGCGCCGCATTGCTGCATCTCGGAAAGGCAGTCGCGCCACCGGAAGCGTCCGGGGTTCCGGATCAGGCCGATCGCGCTCAGTGTGCATTCACCCACGAAGTCCGCGAATTGGCGGGTTTGTCGCACCAAATCGGTGGCGGCCAGCCCGAGTTCCGCGAAGAAGTTCCGTGAATGATCTGCGGACAGGCGTTTGTCCTGCGCCTGTTCCAGCTGGCCCACCAGATGGCGCACCGTCTCCGGGAGGGCGGTCGCATCGCAGGGCGCCTTCGCATTGCGGCACCAGTCCTGCACCTCAAAGACAAAGCGCACGAGCGAGCTGTCCCAACGCTCCAATCCAGCCGTCCGGATGCGCACTGCGCGCGGCGACCGTTCCCCGAGCATCTGGCGCCATGCCGGCAGCGGCCCGGTGATCCGCCATGCGCCGCCAAGCGTCACGACCAGATCGTCTCCTTCGACGACTGTCTCGGCGCTGGCTTTGACGGGGACCGCTGGCATGGGCGCCATTCTCACGGTTTGGCGGCATTTCACGAGAGTTTTTTCGAACGATGCCCGATCGCGGCCACTCAGGGCTCCCAATCATGCCCGGGTGAAACGTCTGCCTTGCAGCTTGCGGTCTCTTCGGCGGGTTCCATGGTCGTTCCTCCGCTCCATGCGCTTTCAGACTGTTTTGTTCGATCTTGATGGCACGCTGGTCGATCACCTGCCGGCGATCCACCGCTGCTACGCCCATACGCTGCCGCTTCTCGGGTTGCCGGCGCCCACACGGGAGCAGGTCCGGCATGCCATCGGCGGCGGGCTCGAAGACGCCATGCGGCGCTTTGTCAGCGAAGCAGGGCTTCCTCGTGCGCTGGCCCTTTATCGCGAATATTGGGACCGGACCATGCTCGACGGCGTCGAGTTGATGCCGGGCGCCCGGGATCTGCTGAACACCCTGCACGCGGACGGCGTCACGCTTGCCGTGCTCACCAACAAACACGGTCCCTCATCGCGGCGGATCTGCAAACACCTCGGAATCGACCGGTTGTTCCAGGGGGTCTTCGGCGCCGGGGACACGCCCTGGCTGAAGCCCGATCCGCGATTGACGGCCCATGTGCTCGCGACCCTCCGCGCCGACCCGGCGACCGCGTGTCTGGTGGGGGATTCGCCGTTTGACGTCGAGACGGCGCGCCGCGGCGGGATCGGGGGCTTTTTCCTTACAACCGGCGTCCACTCGGCCACGGAGCTCCGCGACGCCGGAGCCGGCCATGTGTTCCCCGGCCTTGCGGAGTTGGGGCGCGAAGGGTTTGCGCTGATGCCCGAAGGGGGCGCTCCGCAACCGGCCGCCTCCGCTCCGCGGGACGGACCGCGTGGACCAGGCTTGAGCAATAGCGTGGAATGATTTCCAATCGGCGGATGGAATGCCGGTCGCAATGCGGCGCATGTTGCATAGCCCCGAGCATCTCGTCGCCGATTCCGGGCATGCCGGGAGGCAAGCCTGCGGGGATTTCCTGCGTGCAACTTTTGCCCGACATGCGATGCGCCCTTTTCGGCGGACGGGAGCGCCCTGCGGTGTGCGTGAGCCTGCGTCCGGTGGAGGAGATGTGCGGCGCGAGCCGGGAGCATGCGCTGGCCTATCTGGCCGCCCTTGAGCAGGCGACAAGGCCGGGTTAGCAGGCTGTCGGAGTTGCGTTCTGACCGCCTCCCGGTGGTTTTGTGGCAGCCGATTCGCTTCCGCCATAGATTGACAATTGCGAAGGTTTTTTTGAAGGTCGTTGCTGTTCGGGACTCAACTTCCCGCCCGACGTGCCGAACGGAAAACGATACTGACCTGACATGGTTTCTCCCTCCCAAGCCGTTTCGGACGCGAACGGGATGCCCGTCATCGCGCTCACCATAGCTGATGTGCTGCGTCTTGGTCAGCGCCTCCCTTCGACCCCCCAGGTGTTCAGCCGGATCGGCCGGCTGCTCAGCGACCCGAACTCGAGCATCGATGAAATCGTGAAGCTGGTGAAGCTCGATGCGGCGCTGGCCCTCCGGGTTCTGCAGCTGAGCAATGGAGCATTTTACGGTTTCAAGCAGCGGTGCGGTTCGCTTGAAGAGGCTGTCAACCGGCTCGGTTTCAGGGAGGTTTACCGGCAGGTGGGGGTCATCGCGGCCCAGCAGCTTTTTTGCGGCGAGCTTGTGGTCCACCGGATTCCGGCGCAGCTGGCGTGGGAGAATTCGGTGAGCTGCGCGCTGGCCATGGAATGGCTGGCGCGCCACCGGCAGGGCGACGATGCAAACGCCTATGCGATCGGCCTGCTGCGGCCCGTGGGCAAGATCGTGCTCAACCGGGTGCTCATCGAACGTCCGACGGTGTGGTGCGTTTATCCGGGGGAGGCCGTCGAGCCGGCCGTCCACATGTGGGAGCTCCGGATGTTCGGCCTGAGCGCCCCCGAAGTTGCGGCGGTGTTGATGGAGAACTGGAAATTTCCTCAGAATATGTGCGATGCGGTCCGCCACCATCTGGAGCCCATGCGCTCGCCGGGAGTCCCTGTCGAGGCGTACTGGCTCAACCTGGCCGGGTGGGTCGCAACGAAGATTGGCAAGGGGTTGCCGGGCGAAGCCGGATGCTGGCAGCTTACGCCGGCGAAACTCCAGCGTGCCGGCGTCACCGAAGAAGTGCTTCAGAAGTGCGCTGAGGCCACGCAAAACGCGCTCGCCCAGATCAGGATCTCGTTGCGGTGACGGACTGGCCTGCCCGCCGCGGGCTTTGAGCGACGCAGGCTTGCTCCGCCCCCATTTCCGAGGGCGCGACTCTGCTGGCCAGTATCCCCTTGGCACTGCGCTCTCTCTGTGGCACTCCTGCCCGACTGCCGCCGCCGCACGCCCTCGCGATCCTCTCTGCAGATTCCTGCGACTTTGCACCGCCTCGACGTGTTTTGCGCATGAACGAAGAAACTCCAGTGCAAGCCACCGAACAGGGCATGGTCGCCCCGATCGATTTCACCACGTTTATGCGCAGCTATCAGGATATGGTCTATACGACGGCCGTACGGCTCCTCGGCAACGAGGCGCAGGCGGAGGACATATCCCAGGACGTGTTCCTGAAGGCGTTCGAGCATTGGGACAATCTGAAGGCGAGCGACACGGCGGGAGGCTGGCTTAAGACAGTGACGACCAACCTCAGCATCAACCACCTGCAGCGCTACCGGAAACGCTGGCGCTTCTTCTCCGAAATCACCCACCGCGACGACGAGGAGGAGGAACGTGAGGTCGAGTTTGCGTCCCAGGAGAATTTTCTGGACGGGCTGGGCCAGGCGGACCGCCGGGCGTGGGTGGAGAGGGCTCTGGCGAACCTGCCGGAGCACCAGCGCGTGCCGCTCGTCTTGTTTCACTTCGAGGAACTGCCGTACGAAGCCATCGCGAAGCGGCTCGGAGTTTCGCTCAGCAAGGTGAAGACCGACATCCTGCGCGGACGCGAGGCGCTTATGAAGGCGCTTCAGCACAGCGGCGCCAGCCACGAGAAATTTGAAATGTGAATCCCTCCGCCATGAAAGACCACATGACTCCAGAGGAGCTTGAGAATTACATCCACCGGACGCTCCGCTCCCTGCCGGACCGGCGTGCGCCGGCCGCACTCGAAACGCGCGTGCTCGCCGCCATCGAGGCCCGGGCGGCGATTCCGTGGTGGCATAAGTCGTGGAACTGGTGGCCGCAGTGGGTGCGCGCCCTCTTTGTGTTGTTCTGCGGCGCGGTGGCCGCCCTGGTGGTCGTGGGAGCCGCGGGGCTGCCTGCGAGTTTCGATACTGCGCAACTCAACCATGCATTTGCGCCGGTGCTCAGCATGATCCGGCCCCTGGTCGGTCTTGGACGGGGCTTTGCCGACATCGTCGCCGTGATCGGGCGCAACATTCCGACGTTGTGGCTCTATGGCGCCGCGGCGTTTGTCGCGGGCCTCTACGTGATGCTCGTCGGCGTCGGCGCCGCCGCCTACCGAACCCTTTGGACGAACCGATAATCTGTTCTTCTCAATTTATCATCAAACCCTTCCAACGATGAAACACCGTGATCTTTTCAATATCCTGGGCGCCGTTGTTGCCCTCACGCTGACGTTTGTGCCGGTCAGTCGCGCCGAAGACACGCCCGCGGGGTCCTCAGGAAAATCCTCAACCAACACTGTTGCACAGCCCCCAACGAACCCTGCCGTCGCGCCTGCCGCAATCGCCGCCGAGTCTGCCGCACAACCTTCCCCGACAACCGCTCCTTACGCTGAGGCCGCCCCGGCGATGGGCTCCGCAGCCACGGGCGCTTCCCCTGTTGCGGAAGAACCGGCCTCGGAGGCCAGCATCACACCGGCTCCCCAGGCGGTCGGTGCTCCGGCCGCCGCTGCCGCTTCAAGTTCCGGGCTCCGGCGGCTCGATCGCATCTCGGAAGAAAGCGCCGGTGACGGCCATACTCGGTTCCGTGACGCCGTTCGGAGCTCCATGCGGAAACACGTGCGCACGCCCCGCGACGAGGGATCGGAGGACGAGCGGGTATCGGTGCTCCACGACGTCATCGTGCAAGAGGGCGAGAAGACGACCCAGGCGGTGGCGGTTCTCGGCGATGCGACGGTCGACGGCGAAGCCGCGGAGCAGGCCGTCTCGGTCTGGGGCAACACCACAGTCAACGGATCTGTCGGCGACCAGGCGGTTTCGGTTCTGGGCAACACCACGATCAACGGGTCCGTTGGCAACCAGGCCGTGGCCGTCGGGGGAAACATGACAATCAACGGTCATGTCGGCGGGCAGGTCGTCTGCGTGGGAGGCGATCTGACGCTGGGACCTGACGCCGATGTGGGCGGCGAAGTCGTCGTGGTGGGCGGAGAGATGAAGAGGGACTCTTCGGCTGTCGTGCATGGACATGTGGAACACGTCCGACTGCCGGTGCTGCGGCCGCTTTTCGCCTGGGTATCCTCCGCATTGTTGAAGGGCAGGTTGCTTTCCTTCGATCCCCGCGCCTCCTGGGCGTGGGTGGTTGCCGCGTTTTTCCTTGGCCTATATGTCCTGCTGGCCTTGGTCTTCCCACGTGGGATGACGAAATGCGTTGAGACTCTGGAACAACGGCCTGGCCATGTGATCCTGACGGCGTTGCTCACGTTGCTCGCGATGCCGCTTGTGTTTGTTTTGCTGGCCATAACGGGAATCGGAATTCTCGTGATCCCGTTTCTTGGGATAGGGCTTTATGCGGGCAGGGTCTTTGGACGTGCGGCCATGATGGCCTGGTTCGGTCGCCGGCTGACGGGTTTGTTTGGAACGGGTGCAGGGTCGAACATCATCCTGTGTGTGCTCTACGGAGGGATCATCGTGGGGTTGCTCTATACGGTCCCGATTCTGGCGCTTGTCGTCGCAATAGTCGTCAATGCTCTCGGTCTCGGAACGGTCATCTACACGTTGATCCTAAACATGCGGAAGAGCGGCGACAAAACCATTCCACCGGCGACGGCTGTCCCGCATATCAGCGAGCCTCGTGCACCTGCTGCCGCCGTTGCGCTTGTGGCAGGCGCCCCGGCCGTGACGGCGGCGGGCGCGACCTCTCCTGCGATTCCCCCTGCAATTCCAACTACGGTTCCGGCTCCCGCCGTGCCTCCCGCGATTTCAGCCGTGACGTTTCCGCGGGCCGGATTCTGGATCCGAACGGGCGCGCTGCTCATCGACGGCATCCTGTGCGCGATCATCCTCAAGCTGGTTCCGTTTGCGCATTTTAGCTGCGGCGGGTTCCTGCTCGTTCTTGCAATCTACGGCGCGGTGATGTGGAAACTCCGCGGCACGACGGTGGGCGGGAGCATCTGTCGCCTGAAGGTGGTCCGCGTCGACGATCGTCCCCTTGACTGGACGTGCGCAATTGTGCGGGCGCTCAGTTGCTTTCTGTCGCTCGCCGTCGTGGGCTTCGGGTTCATCTGGGTCGCCTTTGACGACGAGAAGCAGTCGTGGCACGACAAGATCGCCGGCACCACTGTCGTGACGGTTCCGAAAGGCGTGGCGCTGATTTAGGCAGCGCTAAGCTATAAGCCATAAGCGCGAAGCCGGTTTCTTGCAGTCGGACCGCGCCTTACGAATGATGCCGTCGATCATTGAATGGTGTGTAGGGCCGGCGCTTGTCGCCGGGCCACTTGGGGAATTGGCATGCCGGCAAGCGGCAGCCCTACAATCGTAGGAAACGGCCCGCCGATAGGCCCCTCGACAAGCTTGGGGCCTTGAGCCGGTCGAAACGGCGGCGGCCCAACATCCGGCGGCATCTTTTCGGCTAAGCCGTAAGCAACAGGCAGCTGGCAGGCGGGGAAGAATTTTGCGCCACGAGAACCTAACCGCTGCCTTTTCGTTTGCGGTGCCTGCCGCCTCCGCTTACAGTATAAAGCCTATAACTTCATACCCATGGCAACACCACTTGTCGGAATCATCATGGGCAGCACGTCGGATTGGGAGACCATGCAGCACACGGCGCAAACGCTCGATCAGCTCGGCATTGCGTATGAAAAGCGGGTGATCAGCGCCCACCGGACGCCGAAGTTGATGTTTGAATGGGGCCTTTCGGCGCGCGACCGGGGACTTAAGGTCGTGATAGCGGGCGCTGGCGGCGCGGCCCATCTCGCGGGTGTTGCGGCGGCGCTCACACCGCTCCCGGTCCTCGGGGTGCCGATGGAGTCGGCATCGCTGAAAGGACTCGATTCGCTCCTCTCGATGGTGCAGATGCCCGGAGGAGTCCCCGTGGCCACGTTCGCCATCGGCAAACCCGGCGCAGTCAATGCCGCGCTGTTTGCCGCGGCCATCCTGGCGCTGGGCGATGCGAAGGTGGCACAGTCCGTCGACGCCTATCGCGCGGCTCAGGCGAAAAAGGTCGAGGACGCGAGATTGCCGTAGGTTTCCGCTGCGCAGAAACTAGCGGTGCGGCCGGTCCGGCGCGCCGGGGGCAATCGTTCTCGCGCACGACGGCGAGGCAGCGAAGAGCGACGCGGTGCGTGTTTTCCCGGGTCGGTTTGGCGGCAGGACGAAGTGGTGTTTCTCGATCCAGCCTGGTCCGTCAAACACCAAGTGTGGGCAAAAACAACCAGATTCTCCTGATTTGTTTGGCTGTCTGCATTTAATGCTAATATTTTAAGGAGAACGGCTTAGAGAAGTATAACAAAATATTTGCATGATGGCAGGAAGAATGCTTAGGATTGGCCCCAAGAGAATGCCCGGTGGGTTTGTGCCACAGCCTCTTACCAACCAAAGCAAAACTGACAAACCGATGAACCTGAATTCCGTAAGGAAATCGCGGGCGGCGCTTGCGCTATTTTTTGGCGCAGGCCTTCCCTATCTCGCGGTCGCGCAGACCGCTCCGACAAACTCGACGACTCAGCCGACCTCAACAGCATCGGTGACGCCGACGACTGAGGTGCAGCCAGCGTCGAACCCGGATGTGAAACTGGAAAAATTTGTGGTCACGGGTTCATATATCCCGGCGGCCCTGGACGAAACCAAGGCGCTGCCGGTCCAGGTAATCGATATTCAGGCGATCCAATCTTCCGGTGTGAACACCAATGTCTTGGATGTCCTTCGGAAGACGGTCCCCCAGATCGAGGGTGGCAGTAACATCGGCCTGGAGAATGGCAACATCTCGGGCAACTCCACGAACGGCGGCTCGCAAATCGCCCTTCGCAATCTCTCCACTCTTGTTCTGATCGACGGGAAGCGCGTCGCCCCGGATGCGGTTGCAGCCAGCGGTGGCTACGAGTTCGTCGATCTGAATCTCATCCCGATATCGGCGGTGGAGCGCATCGAAGTCCTGACCGACGGCGCCTCGGCAATCTACGGTTCGGATGCCGTTTCCGGCGTCGTCAATATCATCCTCCGCAAGGATTATCAGGGTGCGGAGGTCAGCACGCACTACCAGGAGGCCGCGAATTCCACCGGCGGCTATTGGCGTGAACGCTCGG
Organism: Opitutia bacterium; assembly: GCA_003157575.1. Taxonomy (GTDB): domain Bacteria; phylum Verrucomicrobiota; class Verrucomicrobiia; order Opitutales; family Opitutaceae; genus Fen-1467. The sequence goes on along the minus strand of PMKA01000117.1, from coordinate 1,001 downwards.
TCTCGACCGTGGTTGGCGCCGGGGATGCCAAGACCCACGTCATGTTCGCGGCTGAATGGACCAAATCGGAGCCGATTTGGGAGCGCGATGTGAGCTATGACAATCCGTATTACGCGACGACGACTTATGCCGGTCAAGTCAGCGGCGGCGGCAAATATTACACCTTGGCGCCCGGGAAAACTACGGTGCCGAACACGGGAACTCCTGTGACCATGGCTTCCTTGGTTGCCTCGGGTGTGTACAACGTCACTACGCTTGATGATGTCGTAAATAGCTTCAATCTTTCCCTGAGGCCCACGATCCAAAATTCGCTCGACAAACGGGTGGTGACCGTCGCTGCCAGCCACGACATTTCCGACCAGATCACCGCGAAGGCGGATTTCCTCTATTCATATACGGATACCGCCTATGAATTAAATCCCCAGCCGGTTTCTATCTCCAACAAGACGCTCCTTGCCGAAGGAATATCGCCGATCTCGGATACGAACCTTACGATCAAGAATCGCTTCACGAGCGGCCCCGACCGGATCTACAACAACCAGAGCAATTTCTATCGTGCGACGGCGGAGTTGGATGGAAAGGTCAACGATTACTTTAATTGGCGGGTTTATGCCAATTACAATATCTCCTACCAGACGGCGATCGGCTACAACCAGATCCTCAATTCAGCCCTTCTGGCCGGCATCAAATCCGGACTGATCGACATGTTCGCGACGAGTCAGGATTCGGCGAAGATGGCGGAGGCCGGTGTCTACGGCACTTCGATCGCGAATTATACGAGCGAGTTGTACACCTACGACGCGATCATCAATGGAAAGGTCTGGGATCTGCCTTCCGGGCCCATCCAGTATGCCGCTGGCGCCGAGTACCGTAATGAGAGTCTGTCGGCGACCGCCGACTACAACAGCACCATTCCGGTGGGTGGAACGACTTCGCTGTGGAACAACGGCGTGTCGATCAGCCCGTTCCAGAGCCAGCGCAACACAAAGAGCGAGTTTGTG
>PMKA01000165.1 GCA_003157575.1 Opitutia bacterium | reverse complement strand
TGGGCGAACTGCACCCAGGCCGACTGCGCGAGCGAGAGGTGCAGCTGCTCCTGGAAATGCTTGTCCATCACATCGATCATCCCATTGCAGAACCCCCAGAGGAGGAACAACGAGCTGACGAGGGCGAAGGGCACGGCGTAGGAGCGGCCGTAGGGGCCGGCGAAAAGGCTGCGGGAGGGCGGGTTGCTCATGGGCTGGGGCGGATTGGGAAGCGGGGTTTGCAGGCGGTGGAAGACGGGGCGGCAGGACTAAATGGAAATCACGGCCTTCAGGACGCCGGCGGCGGGATCGGTCCACCCGGCGAACAGGTCCGGCACGGCCTCGATTGGCGCGCGATGTGTGATCCACGGCGCGGTGTCGACCCGGCCGGACTCCACCAGCTCGATAATGCGGCGAAAGTCCTCGGGCCGGGAGTTGCGGCTGCCGTGCAGCGTGAGTTCGCGGCGGTGGAAGTTGGGGTCGTTGAAGGCGACGTCCCCTGTGAAAAGTCCGACGAACACAAGCCGTCCGCCGTACGCAGGAAAACTGAATGACGCAGCCATGGACGCGGCGTTGCCTGTTGCATCGAACACCGCGGTCGGCAGGTCTCCGCCGGTGAGTTCGGCAAGGCGCGCCGCAACGTCGGGCGTGGTGGTGGTGTCGATCGTCGCGTCCGCCGGCAGGCCGAGGCGTTCGCGGCAGAAGGCGAGGCGCCGGGCGTTGAGGTCGACCGCGAGCACGCGCGCTCCGGCGGCCAGCGCGAACTGGATGACGGTGAGCCCGATCGGACCCGTGCCGAGGACCGCGACCGTCTCCCCCGGCGTGAGCGCGGCGCGCTCGACGGCATGAGCGCCGATGCCGAGCGTTTCAACGAGCGCGAGCTGGTCGAACGAAAGCTTGTGCGACACGTGCAGCTTGGCCGCCGGCAGCAGGAAGCGTTCGCGCAGGCCGCCGTCGACGTGGACGCCCAAGACCTTGAGCAGGGAGCAACAGTTGGGTTTGCCGCGACGGCAGGCGATGCAGTGCCCGCAGTTCAGATACGGTTCGACGACGCACCGGTCGCCTGGCGCGACATTGCTGACGTCCCCGCCCACGGCCAGCACCTCGACGCCGAGTTCATGCCCGAGGATGCGGGGGTAGCTGAAGAACGGTTGTTTGCCGCGAAACGCATGGAGGTCGGTGCCGCAGACGCCGACGCGGTGAACGCGCACCAGCGCCTCGTTCGGACCGGGCGGGAGGGCTTCGGGAAGGTCCACTGCACGGAGCAGACCGGGTTCGACGAGCAGGAGGCTTTTCATTGTCGGGACGGGCTGGATTCAGGCAAGGATTGGATCGCGGTTCTCGGGCCGGCCGCGGGTGAAATTGTGATTGTGGATCGGCTGCAGCAGCTCGAGGACGCGAGCCATGAGCTCCTGGTCGACGGGTTCGCCGGCGTGAACGATGTTGCGGCGGATGTTCTCGGGATTGGCGCTGCCGACGAGGGTCGTGGCGTTGCCCGGATTCGCGACGGCGAACTGGATCGCGAGCTTAACGATGTCCGCGCCGACGGCCTGGCAATACGCGGTTGCGCGCCGGGCGCCCTCGACGAGGGCCGGAGGCGCCGGATGCCAGGCCGGCGCGCCGCGGGGCGTGAGCAGGCCCATCCCGGTGGGCGAAGCGTTGATGACGCCGACTCCCTTGTTCGCAAAGTACGGCAACAGCGACTCGAGCGAGGTGTCGTTGAGTTCGTAATGGCAGAACGAAAGCGCCGTTTCGACATCGCCGGCCGGAACGCGATCGAGGACGGCGGGGAAGATCTTCAGCGGCAGGCCGGTGATGCCGATGTGCCCGATCCGGCCGGCGCGCTTGAGCGCAAGCAGCGCGGGGACGGTTTCGTCGACGATCTGATCGATCGATGCGAATTCGATGTCGTGGCACTGCAGCAGATCGATGTAGTCCACGCCGAGCCGGGCGCAGCTCTCGTCGAGGCTGCGGGTGACGCGCCCCGCCGAGAAGTCGAACTCGCCCTCGCCGTACTGCCCGACCTTGGTCGCAATGTAATAGCGCGAGCGGTCGACGTCGCGGAGCGCCTTGCCGAGCACGGTCTCGGCGCGTGTGGCGCCGTAGTAGGGCGAGACGTCGATGAAGTTGACGCCGAGGTCAAGCGCGGTGTGGACCGTGCGGATGCTCTCGGCGTCGTCGGTGGGGCGGAACACGCCGCCGAGCGACGAGGCTCCGAAACTGAGGATGGAAACGTCCAGGCCGGTCTGGCCCAAGGGGCGGCGTTGCATGGTGGTGAAGGTCAGGGGGAGAGTCGGTAGACGCTGGTCGCCGTGCCCCCGATGATGGCATCNNCGTTCCGCAGCCTCGAGTGGTTGCAGGAAGCTCTCGACCAGGGCGCGCCAGCGCGCGTAGTCGGCGGCCACTAGACAAACGGGCCAGTCGGATCCGAACATCAGGCGACCGGGTCCGAAGGCCTCGAGCACGACGTCGAAATAGGGTCGCACCAGTTCGGGCGTCCACCGCCAGCCCGGCACCTCGGTCACGACGCCGGAGAATTTGCAGAAGAGATTCGGCCTGCGTGCGAATTCCCCGATCAGTCTCCGCCATTCGCCGGGCGGTGGGCCGCTCACGACGGGCTTTGCGATATGATCGAGCACGATGCGCAACGACGGATGCCGATCGACCCAGGCCAGGCCGGCGGGGAGCTGGCGGGCGAAGATCAGGAGGTCGTAGACCAGGCCGCGACGCGCCAGCTCACCGACGGCATCGTTGAAACCAGAATCGACGAAATAGCCGTCCGGTTCGGCCTGAAGCACGTGGCGCGCACCCTTGAAACGGGGATGGGCGCCATAACGGTCGAGCAGGCGGCTTATGTCCCGGCCTTCGCGGGCAAGAGGCAACCAGCCCACGACGCCCTTGATCGACGGGAACGCATCGCTGAGCTGAAGCAACCAGTCGGTCTCGGCGAGCGACTGCCGCGCTTGCACGGTGACCGTGCCTTCGAAGTGTGCGGCAGCAAGCGCGGGAGCGAGGTCCGCCGGCAGGAAATCGCGACGAAGCGCCCGCATGTCCCCGTCGATCCAGCCATAGTCTTCGGCCGTGTAGCGCCAGAAATGTTGGTGGGCGTCGATGCGCATGGTCGGGAGCGATCCGAAGTTGACATGGAATGGTCAGGCCGGCGCTGAGGCCCTGACCTGACGACCGAAATGACAACTAACGAGACACAGCCAATTCCAACCGCAGCGGCCCCGCAAGGCGCAAAACAGATTTCGGTCAACTGGCAAGGATCGATCCAAAGGGGTCGGCATTTGTGGTTTGTGCTCGCTTGAGCAACGTCGTCAGCGTCTCCTCCCAGATGGCCTCGCGCGTGCCGCGCAAGGCCTCCGTCCGGCGCATTCCCAGACCGGCCGCCTGCTGGTGCTCCTCAATGACCGTTCCCCTGAATTCCCGGCTCCCGATGATCCAGCCCCGGCACATCCGGTCAAACTGTTGCGCCTTGCGCGCCGGTTCATCCTGCGCCAGTCAGGCCAGGTACTCCAGGTAGTTACTCCGGCCGGCGTGTCGGCCAGGCCGCCGGCATGATCGAGGGCGGCGCGGGGATCGTACCAGGCCGGCCTGAGGCTTGGATCCACGAGCCAGCTCACGCTCGACCACCGCCATTGCGCCAGCTTCTCCGGACGGCAAAGATGCGCCCAAACCGGATTGAGATGAATGTGATTTCCTCCCTCCGATTCCAGGCGCAGCTTCCGTGCCATGGCCTCTCTGTCCAGCGTTTCCACCCCCGCTGTCCACCACAAACAACAAATGCCGCCCCCCCCGGATCGCTCTATTTTCCGCAAATTTTTCCCTCCAGAGGGAGCCCAACCCGAAATTGGCCCCTTTTTCAGCCTGTTTTGGACAGCAGTGTCGCTTCGCAGAGCCGTCGGCCTGTGAAGCCTGTCGTTTCCGTACGCGGTCGTCCATTGCGGCTGTTTTGTAAGAACCGAGCTTGATTCTTACCAAGGACAGAAGTAAGAAAATGGCTATGGTTCGTACCAGTATTTCAAGTAAAGGACAGCTCACCATTCCGCAGGTGTTTCGGAAGCATATGACGCTGACACGCAGGCAGGAGGTCGAGGTCGAGCAACTGCCGGACGGTTCGGTCATCGTGCGGCCGGTGGCGAGCATTCTCGACCTGGCTGGTTCGATCTCCCTCAACCGGCCGCTGCTCCCGCCTCAGGAAGAGCGTCAGCAGGCCCGGCAGCGCATGGCCCGCCAAGCCGCCAAACGCGGCCTGTCCGCATGAGGCCCCGGTTTCTGCTCGATACCAACGTCGTCATCCGGTTTTTGACCCAGGATGACGCGGCCCAGCTGGAAAAGAGCAGGCGCCTGATCGGCGCAGCCGAGAACGGCAGGTGCGAGCTGTTGCTGCGCCCGTGGATCGTCGCCGAGGTGGTCTATGTGCTCCGCGATGTCTACGGGCTCAAGGATCGCGCGCAGCTCGCCGGTCTCTTGCGCAAACTCTGCAAGGCTTCCGGCATTGTCACCGACAGCTACGTGTTCGACGCCCTCACGCGCTACGAAAAGACGAACGTAGATTTCGCCGAGGCCTTGCTGGCCGCGGAAGCCGTCGCCCTTGGTGTGCGTCCAGTTTCCTTCGACCGAGACCTGGACAAGTTCCCCGACGTCAAGCGGCTGGAACCAAGCGACTCGTTTGCCTGACGCGGCGAAGATCAAAGGGAAATTAAAGTCGACATGGGGAAATCAGACGAGGCCGGTCCGAAGGGGTCAAACTTTGCAATTTGTCCTCAGACGGGTTCAGCGGCCGGGCTACCGGCTGCGAAATCCGCTGGCGAGAAGGGTTTCGAACCAGGGCTCGACGGTTTCGCGCGAAACGACGGTGACCTCGACCTGCTGGAATCCGGCCTGCTTGAGGAATCCGTGAAGGGTGCTCTCCTTGAAACCAAGCCACACGTCGGCGTAAAGTTCGCGCGCCTTCTCGAACACGTGCTCCTTTATGTCGAGGACGGCGAGCTGCCCGCCCGGGCGCAGGATGCGAAAGGCCTCGTTCACCGCGGTCTGCGGATGGGCCGCGTGGTGGAGCGCCTGGCTGAGGATGGCGAGGTCCACCGATTGATCGGGCAGCGGGACGCTCTCGATGTCGCCCAGCTTGTAGGTGAGGTTGGCCAGGCCGTTCTTTTGGGCCAGCCCGGCGCCGACCTCGACCATGCGCGGAGAGTTGTCGATGCACCAGACGCGCGCGGCGCGATGGGCGATCAGCTGGGAGATCAGGCCCTCGCCCGCGCCAAGGTCCGCCACAACGATCGGCGGCACAAGCCGCAGCGCGAGATGACCGATGGCCTCCCACGAGCGGCCGGGGCAATACCCCTTCCCGAGCCGGCCCGCGATCTGGTTGAAATACTGTTCGGCAACCCGCCGGCGCTTCTGCAGGATGCGGCCGAGGTTTCCACGGTCCTCGGAGAACTCCGGCGAGTCGGCCACCGAGTCCACGGCGGCCTTGAGCAGCGTGAACTGGCGTTGCGGCAGCCCTGCGCGCAACGAGTAAAAGGCCTTCTTGCCTTCCCGGCGGTCGTCGACGAACCCGGCCTGGCGCAGCTGGGCCAGCTGCGACGAGATTCGCGACTGGGCCATGCCGAGGATCTCCTGCAATTCCGCGACCGAGAGCTCCTCCTGCATGAGCGATGCCAGCAGACGGAGCCGGGTCGGATCGGAAAGAAGCTTCAGCGTGTCGAGGGATGAATTCAAAGCATCAATGGGGTAAAAAGACCGGGGACCCGGCGCGTGCGGCCTTCAACCCATGTCCGTCCGGAGCCGGCGCGTCAATTCATGAGTCCCAAAACCGCGGGGCATGCAGGCGGGCGGATTCAGAACAGCCACTCCCTGAGAAGAGGGAAAAGCTGCCAGATGCCGATAATCGCGATGACCCCCCCGGCGCTCAGGTTGACCCAGCGCAACGCGCCGTCGTCGAGGTGACGGCCGAAGGTCCCGGCCAGCATCGTCAGCGTCAGCCACCAGAGCGTCGATCCGAGGAAGACGCCGCCGATGAGTTCCATCCCGTCGAACGTATGCCCCGTCTGCCAGCCCAGGCCGAAGCGGGCGAACACTCCTGTGAAAACGATGATCAGCATGGGATTCGCCAGAGTGCAAAGATAGGTGGATACGAAGGCGTCCCGAAGACGCCGGACGTGCACCACGGTCATCTCGCGCCGCGTGGGCGTCTTGCTTCGCATGGTGTGCAGGCCGAGCAGAATGAAGAACAGGCCGGCGCAAAGCTGCAACGACTGGCGGTGGTCGAAAAGAAAGCTGGTGACGGCCGCCAGACCGACCGCGGCGACGGCGCCATAGGTCGCGTCGGCGGCGGCCGCGCCCAGCCCCGACACGAAACCCACGCGGCGGCCTTCGGCCAGCGAACGACGCAGGCACAGGAGATTGATGGGGCCGACGGGAACTGCCATGAGGAATCCGATGGCGACGCCTTTGAGCAGGTACTCCATACGCGGGGGGATTGGGATAGAAAGCGGATCGGGTCAGACCGGAGATTCTACGGAGGCGCGGCGTTCCTTCCTCGCGCCGCACGCAGATTTGCGGTCCAAGCGCCGCACATGGCGCTCACAAAATGCGCGGGAGCTCACCTCGGCTGTGGGATATTCAGGTTGGGTTCCTCTCGATTAACCGTCCTCCATCGAAATAGGTCGCAGCGGTCCGCGGGCAAAGGAGGCTTCACCCGCAGGCTGCCTGCCGCAAGATCAGAGACCGCCGGCCTTCGGAAAATCGACGTAGCGACTGATGGCCGTGACAATGTAATCGTTCTCGGTCCCGCCGGACTTAACCTTGATCTCGTCGCCGGGTTTCTTGCCCAGAAGCGCGAGGCCGAGCGGCGTCTTGTAGGAGATGATCTGATGTTCGGGGTCGCCATCCCAGAGCCCAAGCACGGAATAGCGCACCGTTTCGTTGGTGACGGGATTCCTGAGGTCGACGATGCTGCCGACGCTGATCTGCTCGGTGCTGGCGTCCGTGAAATCGGTGATCCGCGCCCGTGCCAGTTCGCGCTCAATCTGGGATTTCTGCGCCATGAGCATCTGCTGGTCCTGCTTTGCCATCTTGTATTCCGAATTCTCGCGCAGGTCTCCGTGCTCGCGCGCGGAGGCGATCGCGCGGGAGTTCTCCGGAATCTTCTTGGAGACGATCCCATCGTATTCCTTCTGCTTCCGTTCGAGGCTTTCCCGCGAAACGAACAGCTGTTCGCTCGGGGCGTCGCTTTCGCCGGACACCAGGGACTGGATGGAGGGGAATATCTTGATGAACCGTGCGAGCAGCGACTTCTTTGTCAGCTCTTCAAAGCCCTGGTTCAGGAGGAGCGTGTTGGCGAGGTCCCGCGCGGTCTCGGGATCGGCTGTCGCGAGCAGGTCTGAAATCAGGTCGGTATCGTCGCTGAGGATCTCGGCGAGCGGGATGCGGCGGGTTCCGGCGGACTGAAGCGCCTCGTAATCGATGGCAAAGAATATGGCGCTGAACAGCCGCGGCGTGATCAGCTCGTTCAGGAGCTTGGCGAACTTCTTGGACTGGCGGTTCTTCACGACCCACAGCAGCACGGGGGCGCGGAGATTCTGCTCGGTCTGCCAGCGCTTCAGGACCGCGGCGAGTTCGTCGGCATGATCGTTCTCGACCAGAAAATTGATGCACTCGGTCGTGAACTTCCCCTGGCTGGTCTTGAGCAGCAGGAACGCCAGATCCTTCCAGTCGAGCGGATGCGCATCCTTGACCAGCTCGAGGAACCGGGCCTGGAAATGGACGGGGATCTTGTCGGCCATGTCCGCCAGCCGGCGCGTGTCCGCGACGAGTTCGTTCATCGTGGGCGGGAGTGTGGCGACATCGACTCCAAGGGTTTTCGCGAGCTCGTCGCGGACTGCGGCCCCGAACAGGCGCTCGGCGGGGTGGAGCTGGTTGCTGTCCNNGAACTGCTCGATGATCTCGTCCTCGGCCGACACCGGTTCGTCACGAAGCACGTAACATTCGGTCTTCTTGGCGGGGACGGCGATCCTCGGGTCCCTGGCGACGAGCTTCTTGGTTGCAGACCACCATTTCTTGAAGCGTTCCTCGCCCAGCACCTGTTCCAGGATGATCTCAAGATCGATTGC
>PMKA01000486.1 GCA_003157575.1 Opitutia bacterium | reverse complement strand
ACCTGGAACAGGTGGGTCACGACCATGTCCTTATAGGCGCCGGTGCTTTCGTAGAAGTTCGCCCGCTGATCCAGACCCAGGGTTTCGGGAATGTCGATCTGGATGTGGTCGATGAAGTTGCGGTTCCAGATCGGCTCGAACAGACCGTTGGCGAAGCGGAACGCCAGGATGTTTTGTGCTGCCTCCTTGCCCAGGAAGTGGTCGATACGGAAAACCTGGGATTCCTCGAATGTGTCGTGCACATAGTCGTTGAGCGCGACTGCGCTGGCCAAGTCGGTGCCAAACGGCTTTTCCATAACCACCCGGGAGCGGTCGACGAGACCCGCTTCGCGCAGCATGGTGATCACGTCGCGCGCCGCTTTCGGAGGGACCGACAGGTAGTGCAGTCGCCGCACGCTCGGTCCCAGATGGGTTTCGGCTTCAGCGACGGCGGCCGCAAGGGCTGCGGGACCGGCACCCTGCGGGACGTACCTGATGTTCTTTGCGAAGCTGTCCCACTGTTCGGGCGTGAGCTTGTGGGTACCAAACGCGTCGAGTGCTTCCTTGGCGAGGTGTCGGAACTCGTCGTCGGTGAGCTCTTCCAGCGACGTCGCGATGACTTGGATATCGGGCGCCAGCGAGGACTTATCCAAATACGCCAAGCCGGGGATCAGCTTGCGTTTGGCCAGATCGCCCGTCGCGCCGAACAGGACGATAACGTGGGGGTCGGCCGATTCATGGTCGTAACGACGGGGGCGTGCACTTGGTGCCGGATACGAGATCGTCTGCGGTTTTTTGGTGGCCACGCCCGCGATACTTCCACCGCCGCGCCGTGTCCGCAGCACAAGGGTGTACTAGCAGTAGGGCGGCCATCGACGGATGCCGAACTGACGGCGTCCGAAGGTGGCTACGACATCGGGGCCCACCGCCACCACGACCCCAACATAGGGAAAATTCCCCATCAAACAGGCGCTCCCGCCGACTCACACTTCAACAGCAAGAACAGGCGCGGCGGGAGGAAACGGGGGAGCCGGTGGGCTGCTTGGCGGCGTCGGGGGAGCCGGCGGTGTTGGCGGCTTGATCGGTGTTAACGGCCCCGGGGCCGGGGGCAATGGTGGTGCCGGCGGATTGGCGGCAAGGCCGGGCTGATCGGCAGCGGCGGTGCCGGTGGTACCGGTGGAGGCACTCCAAGCGCCGGAGGCAACGGCGGCGACGCCCAACTATTCGGCTTCGGCGGCAACGGTGGGAACCCCGGGCGCGCCATGGGAACTCCCGGCGTCGGTGGCATAGGCGGGCTGCTGTTTGGGGAGCCCGGGGCGAACGGCCTCACCTAACCGCCATATTCGACGGCGCTGCTACCGTGTCACCGTGATCCGCAATGTGGTGCTCGTAAAGCTGAAGCCCGGCCAGGATTCCGCCGAGGTTGCCGACATTCAGGACGAATTCCGCCGGCTCAATTGTCCCGGCACGCTCAGCTACACAATCGGCAGCGATCTTGGTCTGCGCGAGGGGAATTGGAGCTTCGCGATCGTCGCAGACTTCGCGAACGCCGACGCCTACCGCGCCTACGATCGCGACTCCGCACACAACCGGGCCCGCGCCAGGTTGGCGCCCCTGGCCGAACAGATCGCCCGCACACAGTTCGAAGTTCCCAGAGATCCGTTCCTGTGAACGATGCCGCGCCAACGACACTGCGCCCGCGCCGATCCGCCCTCTATTTGCCCGGCAACAACGCCAGGGCGATGGAGAAGGCAAGAACGCTATCGGCGGACGTGTTGATTTTCGATCTCGAGGATGCCGTTGGCCCCGACGCCAAAGCCGAATCGAGGGCCAAGGTGTGCGACGCGATCTCGTCCGGGGGCTACCACCCCCGTGAGATCGTGGTGCGCGTCAACGGCTTGGGCACCGACTGGCACGACGACGATCTGGCGGCCGTGGCGGCCTCGACCGCCGACGGGGTGCTGGTACCGAAGGTCGAGAGTGGCGAGCAGGTTCAAGCGCTGGCCACCGTGCTCGATACGCTCGACGCGCCGACGTCTTTGCGGCTCTGGGTGATGATCGAAACGCCGAGGGCCATTTTGAGAGTTGAGGAGATCGCCTCGGCCAGCGATCGTTTGGCCGGGCTGGTGGTCGGCACCAACGATCTCGTCAACGATCTGCACAGCCTGCATGTACCCGGACGCGCACCCGTGCTGCCCGCATTGGCACTGGCCATGTTGGGAGCGAGGGCGGCCGGAAAGGCCATCTTGGATGGCGTGTTCAACAACATCACTGACGAAGCCGGTTTTCGCGCCGAGGCCCGACAGGGCCGCGAGATGGGTTTCGACGGTAAGACCCTGATCCATCCGTCCCAACTCGCCCCGGCCAATGAAGTGTTCGGTCCGTCGCCCGAGGAGCTGACCGATGCACGCAAGATCGTCTCGGCTTACGAGCAGGCTCAAGCAACAGGGGACAGCGTCATAACGGTCGACGGTCGCATGATCGAAAGCCTGCACGTGCGCGACGCCCAGCGGATCCTTGCTCTTGCTGAGCTCATTTCCGAAATGGCGCGTCCGCGTTAGGCCGATTCATCGAAAATCAGCCCAAAGCCGTTGTGCGAGTTCCGGGGCACCGCCGTTGCAATCGATGATTCGACCAGTCCCGGAGTGGGTACTACTCCGACATCGTAGCCGGGCGAAGGGACACCGATCATGCCAATAGAGAGCGGACGTACGCGGTGCCCGCGGTGCATGGCTTGGACCGAGTACCGATTCGTAGACCCCGGTGACAATAAACTCGAGTACGAGGTTCGATGCGAGTCCTGCGGCAACATCCACTCCGAAGTCACGGCGATGCCGACTGCCGTCACAACGGCTGCCTAGCACGATCGAGGTAGCGGTCGCGGCTTTAGGCCATAACGCGACTCGCCTTGCCCGCTGCGAGTTACGCTCCACTTTGGTGATTGCTGTCCCATGCCCGGATGGACGGGGCGGCAATGGCTTTGACGACACCAGTCAATATTGGTCAGAACGAGGCGGGCATCAGGTGGAGCGCTTGCTGGAGCGCGAGGCCGTACTGGCCGAGCTTGGTGCGCTGGCGCGCGCGGCGCGGCGCGACGAGGGCCAGGCGGTGTTGTTGCGCGGAGAAGCCGGGGTGGGCAAGACCACGTTAATCACCCGGTTCACCGCAGTCCTCGATCTCGGCATACGCGGGTTACGCGGGTGGTGTAACCCGCGGCCGTTGGGCCCGCTCCTGGATGCGCTGTCCGGCGTAGGGGCATCAGCGGCCGTTGGACGCTGGACGCGGCCATCGAATCCGGGGACACCGGCGCGCTATATCGGCGGCTGCTGACGGTACTGCGCGCCGCCGGACTCATCTCCGGCAACGGCGGCGCCGGTGGGGTCGGCGGGTCGGGTTTCAGCTTGGACGGCGGCGGTGGAAGGGGCGGCGACGCCTTTCTGCTCGGTGACGGCGGCAA
>PMKA01000030.1 GCA_003157575.1 Opitutia bacterium | reverse complement strand
CCACAAATCCCGCCCCTTCGGATCGGTCCCCTTCCGCCATGAGCCGGGTGATAGAGTGCGAAGTTCGACCTCTTGGATCGGCACCCTTTCGCCAAGGTAAAAGGTGAGGCATGACCCCTTCGGATTTCTGACCCCTTCGGATTTCCCCACATGGGAGATATTGCAGAATCTACAGAATGGGAGCGCCGTGGATTTCGCGGACTGCTATGTGCGGCTCGACGGCACGGGCAAACGCGCGGTGGTTCAACAGTTGGTCGATTTGGCAGCGGGGAAAACGGGACTTTGGGATCTCTGATGAAAGGGAGAAATTCGGCCCGCCGATGAATTCATTCGTATCAACACCGGACTAGAGCATACAGTGAGTGCGTGCGCATCGGCGCCCTCACGATCCCTTTCCCCGGTGATGAAGCCAGAGTCCGAAGAATCCGATTCCCTGAACGACGTGTCCTACGCCGAGTTGGTTGCTGCTTGCGTCGGCGCGAGGGCAACGGAGAGAGACCGGTCCTGGCCGACGACTCACACCCTGTTTTGCGACGAGACTGGCAATTCTGGCGGCCGGTTCTACGACCCGGAACAACCGATCTACGCTGAGGGCGGCTGGCTCGTGCCCAATGCTGCCAAACAGCGATTGGCCGACACATTCTCGGAGATCGAGAAGCAACACGGCTACACGGCCAAAACCAAAGGCACTCGGATCAAAGATAGTGCCAGCGGACGCGCGTGCATGGTGGCTGTGGCAGAAATGCTCGGTCACGAGGCCATCCCGTTTTTCTATCTAGTCGAGAAGCGCTATTTCATCTGCGCCAAGGCAGTCGAAACCTATTTCGATCCGAAATATAATCTGTCGGTGGATCCGATGGAAACGTTTGATCCATCGATTCGGAAATTGCGGGCTGATTTGTTGTATCGAGCTTCCGACACCGTGATCGCCGCATTTGCAGACGCTTTCCGCCGAGAGGATGCGACCGAGATTGCCAAGACGGGGGAGGCGTGGGCCAACTCGATGGCGGATGTCCGAGAAAATGGATTGGCGATGCAGATCAGGGTGAGTCTTCCCACGATCCAAGGGCACATGGCCCGTGAGTTCGCGAAAGTGCGGGCAACCGGCCTGCCGAAAGGCTACGCCACACTCAATGCGCCGTCTCTTGCACAGACGTTTCAGCTCATCGAACGCAGCAGTCCCCCGTGCGACCTGGTGCACGACCAATGCGACTCCTTGGCCGGCATCTACCGCTACTTCTTCGACCGCTACCGCAACGCACAACACGACCTACTGCCGAAGTTGGACGGGAGCGCAGAAATCTTCGGCTTCCGTCGGCTAAACTCACTCGTCTTTGGCGATTCCGAAACCACGCCGTTGTTGCGGGCGTGCGACTACTTACTTGCCGCCTGTGCTGATTTCGCGAAACGCACCGTGAGCGGAGACGAAATCCCGGCAGATCTACGTGCTGTCGCCTCGTACGGTCTCGAGCGTATGATGACGATGGCAGCGGGACAAGATCCCGAGCCTCACGCGGAGCGACAGATCGGTGAACTCATGGCCTCGGATGCGTGGATCGACCGAGTAGCCCAAGCCTATTTTCATCATGAGTGATGCCCCTTTGAACCGCTCGGAAGCCTTTGTGCTCGGTGTATGCCAACAATCGTTCCTGTCGCTTTGGTGCTACAACAATCCCCGGAGCAAACCGGGCAAGGAGCTGTGCGACATCCTCGTGATTTGCGACCCGGACGTCATCGTCATCAGCGTCAAAGAAATCGTCTTCAACGAGACCAAGGACTTCGAGGTGGCCCATGACCGATGGGAACGGAAAGCCGTCGATGCCTCGGTGAAGCAGCTCTACGGGGCGCAGGGATGGCTGGCGACGGCAACGCAGGTGATTCGTAACGACGGGAGTGCCGGATTGAATCTTCCGCCTCTCGATCGACGCCGGCTTCACCGGATCGCGGTGGCGCTTGGCGATAAGGGCCAAGCCATCACCAAGTCGGGAGACTTCGGAGAGGGTTTTGTGCACGTGATGGGCGAGGACAGTTTCCGAGAGGTGCTAGGCCAGTTAGATACCATAACCGATTTCACCGACTATCTCCTGGCCAAAGAGAAATTCGCGGCGAGCGGCACAATGATCGTCTGCCAGGGATCGGAAGCCAACATGCTTGGCTGGTATCTGAGCCACGAACGGAGCTTCCCGAACGGTCAGAACGTGGTGATTTTCGACGAGACGATCTGGCCGGGCCTGCAAGCCAATGCGTCGTTCAAGCGTCGGAAAGAGGCCGACCGAATCAGCTACGCGTGGGATCGGCTGGTCGAAGGCTTGGCCGATCCGAATGCCAAACCAATTACCGGACCGGGGCCGGAGTTGAACCAGCTCGAACTCGTGTTGCGCACCATGGCGCGGGAGACGCGGTTCAACCGCCGTGGTTTAGGAACCCATGCGGTCTCTTTCATCGAAGCGGTGCGGGCGGGGAAAACTCGATCACGTATCCTCGCCGGCCCGAGTGGAGTCATCTACGTGATCGCCTACTTTCAGCCGACTGCCGCGCCCCAAGACCGAAGGGCAGAACTGGCGGCACGGTGTTACATCGCCCGCTACCTTGCAGGAAAGGGAGAGATCATGGTTGGGATTGGGTTGAGCGATCACCAACCAGACAAGGGCTCGGCCTCCGATTTGGTCTACATGCACTTCCCGACGTGGACGAAAGAAGAGGATGCCGCCGCCCAAAAACTCCAGCAAGACAGTGGATATTTTGCTCAGGCCCCCATCCGGCATGTGCAGGACGACGAATACCCAGAGGCGCAGCGATAGCTCGACCGTTTGAAAAGCCGACGGCTCGGCTTGGAGAAAGATCCCGCCCGCCTGTTTCTCCATCTTGTCACGCCGGTCAAGGTAGTCCGGGGCCAATCCGAAGGGGTCAAACTTTGCACTTTGCCCTCTGAACGCCACCCCTCCATCTGCCCGTTGATCCGCGGTCCCGATGCCGCGGAATGACCGTTCCCATTCGTCTTCATCGGTGGTTTCAACTTCGTTCTTCCAGAGCGGAGATTCTCCGATTCCTGCGGTCTCATCGGCACGGTTTCCGGCCTCCGCGTCCTCCGCGACCTCCTGTAAAAAGTCCGGATCTCCTGCCCCTCTCCAGCCGGCGGCAGGGATTTCTTGCGCTGTCGATCCGGCTGCCTTCGGTTTGTTCCGCCTGAGGCT
This sequence comes from Opitutia bacterium, assembly GCA_003157575.1. Classification (GTDB taxonomy): domain Bacteria; phylum Verrucomicrobiota; class Verrucomicrobiia; order Opitutales; family Opitutaceae; genus Fen-1467. The sequence goes on along the minus strand of PMKA01000030.1, from coordinate 3,087 downwards.
TACACCTTGCATTCGTCGCGCGAAGCCCGGAGCGTTCCTGGGTTCGATCGAATCCCCTGCGTGCCCCTCGACCGATGACCGACGTACCGCCACCCCAAACACCAGCCGCCCCTCCCCGGAGGCCGCGTCCCGCGCGATGGGCCTGCCTCACCGTTCTCATTTACCCGCTCGTCACGCTTTCGACGGATAAAAGCATGGAGGTGGATCTCCAGGATCTCCCGGGACTCTTCGTCGCGGGTTTCCTGTTATTGCACGCCGTGATCGGAATCCACGAACTTGGCCACTGGTTCGCCGGAGGGATCGCCGGTTTTCGCTTGAACGCATTTCGTATTGGCTCCGGCCCGACGCTGGTCCGCTTCAAGCGTGGTCAGTGCGTCTTCTCGTGGTCGCTTTTCCCAACGCACGGCCGCGTGCACGTGTTGCCGTCCCCGCGCTCATACTCGGTGCTCTGGCAATCGTCCTTCCTTCTCGGGGGCGTCGGCGCCGAAATTGCATGCGCGGCCCTGGCCTGGATCTTGATCCGCCCGGAGCCAGTCTGGAGCTATATCTGGGAGATGCCGCTCGGTCGCTATTTGCTGTTCCTCGCCGGATTCGACGTTCTTTACACGGCAGTCTTCTCCCTATGGCCTGCGAGAAGCTATTCAGCCGGAGAACTCCGCCCAAATGACGGTTTTCAGCTTTTGCAGCTATGGAAGGAGCGGCTGCGGCTTCCGGAGCGGCGTCAGTTCCTCCTCGATACAACAGCCCTCGGCCAGCTCATGGCCGGCCCCGCCAAAGACCAGGCGACAACCCGCATCAAGGAACTCCTTCTGAAATACCCCGACAGCATCTCCCTGCTGAACGCTTCGATGCAGTTTCAGGCGCAACAAGGCGACGTCGAGGGCGCCGGACGCACGCTTGACACCCGCCTGCAGCAAGAACCGGCGGATTCGCCAAACCGCGTACCTTTGCTCGATCAGTACGTCAGCCTGTTGCTGGCCCACGGTCGCGGCGATTGGGTCTCGGAAGCCGACCGCTTGTCTTATGACGCGCTTCTGCTGGCTCCCGAGTCCGTCACGTTGCGCGGAACCCGCGGGGCAGTGCTGGCGGAACTCGGGCGCAACGCCGAAGCCAGGAGACTCCTGAACGACGTCCTCGCCCACACAGAAAGCGATGTCGATCGCGTGTACTGCCATATCTACCTGGCGTGGCTCGACGCCCAGGAAGGAAGACGCAGTGCGGCAATCGACAACCTGGAAAGGGCGAAGACAATGGGCGTCGCGATCGGCGCTCTCCCCCGGCTCGAAACGAAGATCCGGACAATCCTGGACCAGCCGTCGGCGAACTGATCTCGGTCTCCGTTTCGATCCCCGTGCCCGCCCGGCCTCCGCGGCCTCCGCTACCTCCTGTAAAAAGTCCGGATCCCCTGCCCTCCCGGCCACCGTTCCCTCCGTTGCCTTCTGTGGAAAGGATTGGATTCTATGTCCTACGAGCCTCTGCGGTCTTTGCGTCCTCCTGTAAAAAGGACCGGTTTTGAGCTCCGGGTTTTCCGGCTTCTTTATTCCTCCGGGCTTCGCGCATTGCCGGCGCCGCCAAGTTTGGGCTGGATTTTCGCGGAGGCAGATGGCTTATTCCCGTCTCCACCACCGCCAGGATAGCTCAGTGGTAGAGCAGAGGACTCATAAGCCTTTGGTCGCGGGTTCGACTCCCGCTCCTGGCACCAGCCTTCGCCAAGCCTACNNTAGCTCAGTTGGTAGAGCAGCGGACTCATAAGCCGTTGGTCACCGGTTCAACCCCGGTCTCTGGCACCACTTTTTGGTTACGTGCTCGTCGAGGCGATTGTGCCTTGGCCGGCAAGGCCCCATGGAATTTTTGTCCAAGATCATCGAATTCCTCAAGCTCCCCAAGCGATACGTTTGGGTGGTAGCGTTGGTGTCGGGGCTTCTTCTCTTCCTCCCTGAGGGCTTTTTGGCCCGGATTCACGTCGAGAAATTCGCTCACGATTTCGGGAGCTACATCGGGCTGACCTTCTTGGTCTCGACGTTGATTCTTGCCGTTGAGTTGGTGCTGCTGGCCTGGAGGTCGCTTAGGGGCCGCAAGACTCACCGCGAGCGAAAGGAACGGGCCTTGGCAGGTCTCGGGCGCCTCGATGCGCAGGAGAGAGCGGTCCTGCGCGAATTCTGGATTCAGGGTAAGAATACGATCCAGCTACCCGTGGATCAACCGACTGTGGTCGGATTGCTGGACAAAGGAATTTTGGAAACGGTGGGTCGGCTTGGCGAGCGCTCCACGGCAGGTCTTTTGTTTCCCGCGAAACTTTCGGAGGCGGTGGATGCGCACCTCACGACGTCGCTCGTGGGTCTCCCTCTGGGTGAACCCACGGAGGAAGAGAAGGTGGCTATTCTTCAGAGCCGACCCGACTTCGTTGGCGAAATCGAGGAGCACAACGACGTGTTTCACTCGTCGTGGCGTGGCCGCCGGCGACTTGGACGCTGGTAAGCTGATCGGTGTTTTGGCCAAGGCCGCCGGTACGGCGGCCTTGGCCCACGCCGATAGTCGATATCTGGATCTTACGAAAAGATTCGCTACCTCCCGAGTGCCTTGGCAGGAAGTTGAGTCACTGGAGATGCCCGTTAGGGCCTCATTTTCCAAAATGGAACTTCTCGTCACCGACTACAATAATCCGGACGGCACAAAGTTGGCTACGTTGTGGCCCAGTGTGGAGAAGGCGCTCAAAGCGCTGACTCTACAGCTCAAAGCCTCAGATCAAGCTGCGATCAAGGGCTCTTTGATATTCGATCCGGTAGGAAATAATTTGGCCATCGAGCATGCCCTAAAACCGTTAGGTTGGACCGGGAGTGTTAAAATTCACCGCGACTATCAGTTCTTGGGGAAAGGAGTGGATTTTGAGAAGCAGGGCGTCATTGCAGAGGCACAATTCTCAAATTACCCGTTTTTGCTCAACAATGTGATCCGTTCATTCCTATTCAGTAAACTCGGGGTTGCTTTGAATGGGAATAGCCCCGAGGCCTTGCTTTTGATTACAAAGGCAAAAGTGTTTCCGGCTTCGAACAGCACGCTATACTAGAGCTTGTCCCAATTTTGTAA
>PMKA01000456.1 GCA_003157575.1 Opitutia bacterium | reverse complement strand
GATGAGTTCGAGGTCGGTCATGTGATCGCGCAGGTTCTCGCGCTTGAGCCGCTTGACCTGCTTGTATTCCTCCACCTTGAGGCCGAAAGTCCCCTGCATGATCTCATTGGTCAAGATCGCATACTCCAGCCTGCTCCGGGCGCCCCGGTTCTGCCATTCGTCGGTCAAGTCCTGCCGAACGGCGATGCCGCGCAGACGCTTGTCTATCCACTCTTTGGGATAGCCCTTCTTCTCGTAGAGTTCCTGCATCCGGGCCATGGCCAGCTCGGGGTTTTCGATCTCGTCAATCCGCTCCTTGCCTACCCGCGCGAGCCAGCGTTTGAAGGGTTCGGCCTTGGGGCTGGGGATGGACTGGATCAGACGGAAAATACCCTCAGTGTTCCAGCACTGAATTTTCTGAGGCCCGCCGGCTGTCGCAAACTCCAGGGCAAGGGGGGGTACAAACTGTCCCCCCCCTTGGAGGGCGGCGCCCAAATCCGGATCACGTTTGCGCAACTTCTTCCAGTAATCGGAAGGGTTGGAGGAATCCGTCAGGGCCGCGATGATGTCGGTGATGGCAAACCACCATTCGTTGTTGTGAAGCGTGCGACGAATCTCGCGCTTCTGGAACAGCGCAACACGAGTATCCGGGTTGCTGTTGGGTTCACTCATGAAATTTCATCACCTGGATTCCAGACGAGCATCGAGGATACAGCTCGCCAGCGCAAGTGCGCAGGGCATGTTGCGCGACCACGTATCCCGACTTACGGACAGAGGAGGGATTCAGCCAGCAGAGAGAGGCCTTTGGGGTGGGGAAACGGGTCCGCGCATCCAACAATCGACCTATGAAGCATCGCAATCCGGTTGCTTTGTCCCGGCGCCTGCCGCGCTTGCGCCTGACCCGGTCGGCGTGCGAATCTGGCGGGTCATCCGCATGAGCTTCGCCATTTTTTGGATCGTGTGCCACCTGCCGCTGCCATGAGCCGCGAGCGCTGCTATCGTTGTTTCTGGCCAAAGGAGCTGTGCTGGTGCGGATCCATCCATCCGATGCCGACGCGGACGAAGTTCGTGTTCCTGATGCATCCGAAGGAGTTCAAGGACCAGCGCACCGGCACCGGCAGGCTCACGCATCTTTGCCTCGCCGACAGCGAGCTTCACATGGGCATCGGTTTTGACGAGGTCGAGGTTGTGCAGGCGCTGATCCGCGATCCGGCGAATTTCCCGGTGCTCCTGTACCCGGGGCCGCAGGCGCGCATGCTTCCCGGGGGATTGCATCAGGAGGAACTTGGGGAACGGCGGCTGGTCGTGTTCCTGCTCGACGGCACGTGGGCGTGCGCCGCGAAGATGCTCCGGCTCAGTGCGACCCTGCGACGCCTGCCGCGGATCATGTTTCCGCCGGCGGCGCCGAGCGGCTTTGTGATCAAACAGCAGCCCGTTGTCGGCTGCCTGTCGACGCTCGAGGCGACGCACGAGCTTCTCCTCGGGCTCGAGCGGGCGGGGCTCGACCATTACGCATTGCCCGAGCAACTGCCCGGATTGTTTCACCGGATGCAGGACTTCCTGATCCGTTGTGCGCGGGATCCTTCGCGGCCTGGCTACCGGCGCCAGCCCTATGGCACGCCCGGCGAGCGCCGGGGAACCCGTGGACCTGGGACGTCGCGGCCGCTGAAGCTGTTTCCAACCGGAGAGGGGACTGGGCCGGAATCGCCACCGTCGCCCTCGGAACGGCCTGGCCCGCACGTTCCCTGACCCTGCGGACAAAGAGGCGCGGATTATCCAGGAGGTAACGGAGGAAACAGAGGAAAGCGAAACGGGCGGCCGTCTCCACTGAGTTACACGATTCGCGCACCGCCAGCAGCGCCTTGATCCAGTCCGCCGTCGAAAACCGACATCCGCTCACTGCGGCGGGGGAAGCGACCGGACGTAGAGAGCCTCGACCTGCTTGCGCGCCCAGGGCGTCTTGCGCAGGAAGGTGAGGCTCGATTTCACGCTCGGATCAAAGAGGAAACAGCGGACCGGGATGCGGCGGCCCAGCTCCGCCCAGCCAAGTTCGCCCGCCAGCCGGGTGACGATCTGCTCCAGCGTGATGCCGTGCAGCGGATCATTGGATCTGGGTGCAGCCATGCACGGGATGAAGGCAGGCCGCTGAAATTTGGCAACCGCGCTTCTTCGAGCCGGGCGGACGCGGGGGCGCATCCGCTCCAGTTGACGGTCGGGCGCGCGATGACGCGACCGCCCGGCATCGCAGGATCGATACGATATTCCTATTGCGGAATATGTTTTCCATGCTACGTTCCGTGCTGTGGATCTCGTCCGCATCTACGAATGCCTTTGCGACCGCACCCGGCTGCGCATCCTGAATGTCCTGGGGCAGGGGCCGCTGTGCGTTTGCCATTTCCAGGAGATCCTCGATGAGCCGCAGGTGAAGATATCGAAGCATCTCGCCTACCTGAAGGCGCGCGGGCTGGTCTCGGTGCGCAGGGAGGGAAGCTGGATGGTTTACCGGCTGCCGGCGAAAGCATCCCGGGAACTCCGGGCCAATCTCGCCTGCCTGCAGGACTGCGCCGCGGAGGATCCGGTCTTCCGGCGCGATGCCGCCCGCATGCGCAAGGTCCGCGCACGGCTGCCTGGAGAGAATTGTCCCTGCGAGGTGCGCACGTGCTGATTGCTCCTCACTCCCGGATGAGCGGCGATCTTTCACTCTCCGCATAGAGCAACCCCTTTTTCCATGTCCACGTCCAAGCCCACCGTTCTCATCCTTTGCACCGGCAACTCGTGCCGGTCACATCTTGCCGAGGGCGTTCTGGAATCCGTGGCGGGCGACATATTCGACGTGCAGAGCGCCGGCTCAAAGCCTGCGGGATACGTCCATCCGCTTGCCATCGCGGTGATGAAGGAGATCGGAATCGACATCTCCGGGCACCGCTCGAAGCCGCTCGGCGAGTTCATCGACCGCAAGATCGAGACGGTCATCACGGTCTGCGGCGATGCCGACGCGGCCTGTCCGCTCTTCCCCGGCCAGGTGAACCGGCACCACTGGCCTTTCGACGATCCGGCGCACGCAACCGGCACTGAGGAGGAAAAACTCGCGGTCTTCCGGCGTGTGCGCAACGAGATCCGCCGCACGTTCACAGCATATGCCGACGGACGCCGCGATGCGCTGAAGTCGATCCCACCCCAACCCCCCGCCTGAAACCTACCGCTTACCAATGAAAAAGATACAAGTTTACGACCCACCGATGTGCTGTTCAACCGGCGTCTGCGGACCAGATGTCGATCCAAAGCTCGTGCAGTTTGCCGCCGACTTGAAATGGCTCGCCGAACAGGGTGTGCCTGTGGAGCGGTTTAACCTGACGCAGACACCCAATGTTTTTGCCGATACTGCACTCGTGCAGGCGGCGTTGGCTGAGAAAGGTGAGGACGCTCTGCCGCTTGTTGTCGTGGATGGGAAAGTAGCCGCCAGCGGCGCCTATCCGACGCGCGTTGAGCTGGGGGCGTGGCTTGGATTGGACGGTGCGCCAGGCAGTTTGCTGACGCCAGCGGTTGCGGAACTGGTCGCCATCGGCGCGGCGATCGCGGCCAACTGCGACCCCTGTTTGCGTTATCATGTCGGACAGGCGGGAAAACTCGGGGTGGCGCCCGGGGATATTGCGCGGGCCGTGGAACTGGCGGCCAGGGTCAAGGACGCGCCGCATCGGAACATCATGCGGCTTGCGGCGCGGTTGACGCAGACCGAACCCGCGGACGCCGTGGCATCCTCCGGGGCGTGCTTCGAAGGCGAGGCCGGGCAGAACAAAGCCGGCGAGGGCTGCGGGTGTTCCTGAGCGGGGCGTTCCATGACAGAACCCGCCGATACCGCTCCCACGCTCGCCGCGTTGCTCGAGGCACCCACTCGCTTCCTGTTCTTCACCGGCAAGGGAGGTGTGGGCAAAACCTCGCTGGCCTGCGCAGCTGCGGTGTCGTTGGCGGACCGCGGCAAGCGGGTGTTGTTGGTCAGCACCGATCCCGCTTCGAATCTCGACGAAGTGCTCGGCGTCGGACTCGCCGCAGCTCCGACGCCGATTCCCGGCGTGGAGGGACTCCAGGCCTTGAACATCGATCCAGCAGCCGCTGCGCAGGCCTATCGCGAGCGGATCGTGGGGCCTTATCGCGGCAAGTTGCCACCGGCGATCGTCCGCAGCATGGAGGAGCAATTGTCGGGCGCGTGCACGATGGAGATCGCGGCCTTCGACGAATTCGCCCGGCTTTTGGGAGAGCCGGGAGCGACTGCGGACTTCGATCATGTTATTTTCGACACGGCGCCGACCGGACAC
>PMKA01000122.1 GCA_003157575.1 Opitutia bacterium | reverse complement strand
CAGACCGAGTCGGTGACCTACATCGTCCAGCGAGCCGAGTCGCTCATGGGGCTCTTCTATCTGCTCACCCTGTATTGCTTTATCCGGGGCGCGGAGGGGGACGGCCAAAGCCGGGAGCAGTTCTCCAGACTGGCGGAAAAACAGGCCGGGAAGCTCCGCAGAAACGGCGAGGGCAAGCCTGCGCAGCTTCCGGCGGATCTTGAGAGCCGCGGCCAGCCGGAGGTTGCACACCATCGCCTTTGGTTCGTGCTCTGTGCGGCGGCCTGCCTGGTTGGGGCGGCCACGAAGGAAGTGATGGTGTCCGCGCCTTTGATTGTGCTCCTCTACGACCGGACCTTCATTGCGGGTTCATTCCAGGCGGCCTGGCGTCGTCGTCGCGGGCTGTACCTTGCGCTTTCGGCGAGCTGGGTGCTGCTGGCTGTTTTGGTGGCGGGCGCCGGATGGAATCGCAACGGCTCGTTCGGCCTGAAGGTCGGGGTGACGCCGTTGGAGTATTGGCAGACCCAGTTCGGGGCGGTCGCCCGCTATCTGCGGCTTTCGGCATGGCCTCATCCGCTGGTGTTCGATTATGGCCCGCGTGTCGTTGAGCGTTCCGCCGATGTCTGGCCGCAAGCCGTGTTGCTCGGGATGCTGTTTGTCGGAACGGTGATCGCACTCCGGCGTTGGCCGGCGTGGGGTTTTGCGGGCGCGTGGTTTTTCGCGATCCTGGCCCCGACCTGCGTGATGCCCGGGGCGAGCCAGACGATGGCCGAGCACCGCATGTATCTGTCACTGGCGGTGGTGACGACACTCGCCGCGCTGGGAATCTCCGCTTTGGCCAGACGGCGAGGCTGGATTGTGTTCACGGCGCTGGCGCTGGGGCTCGGCCTGCTCACGGCGCGGCGCAACGAAGACTATTGCAGCGTGATGACCCTCTGGAAAGATACGGCTGCAAAGCGGCCGCGGAACGAGCGGGCGCACAACAATCTCGGCTTCGTGTTATCGCAGATGCCGGGCCGGCTCGACGATGCGATTGCCGAGTATGAAGAGGCGCTGCGACTGGATCCCGATCTTGCCGAGGGGCATCTCAATCTGGGCAAAGCATGGGCCAGAATTCCGGGCCGGCTCGGCGATGCGATTGCCGAGTATGAAGAGGCGTTGCGACTGGATCCCGATCTTCCGGAGGCGCATTTCAACCTGGGCAACGCCTGGGCGCAGATTCCGGGCCGGCTCAACGACGCGGTCGCCGAACATGAAAAGGCGCTGCGGCTGGATCCTGGGTCGGCCGCGGGGCACAACAACCTTGGCAACGCCTTGGCGCAGATGCCGGGCCGGCTCAACGATGCGATCGCCGAGTTTGAGGAGGCCTTGCGTCTTGATCCGGAGGCGCCTGAGGCGCACGGCAACCTGGGCATCACCTTGTCGAAGGTTCCGGGCCGGCTCGATGACGCGGTCGCACAGTACGAAGAGGCGCTGCGCCTGAAGCCGGATGCTCCCGAGGTGCATTTCAATCTTGGATGCGCCCTGTCGATGATTCCGGGCCGGCTCAGCGATGCGATCGCCCAGTATGAAGAGGCGCAGCGCTTGAGGCCGGACTATGCGCCCGGATGGCACGCTCTGGGTGTGAGCCGGTATCGGTCGGGGGACATGCAGGCCGCCGCCGCAGCCTTCCGGGAGGAGTTGCGTCTTTCGCCCGACGATCCTTTGGCCCGGCAGGCGCTGATGGCGGCGCTCCAGCAAAGCGCCGGGCGGTGAAGGAGGCTCAGGCCTTCACGTTATTATCCGTTCGTTCCGTGATTCTTTTCGAGGGCCGCGCGCATCATCACGGGCGCCTGCACCTGCGCGCCGGTCCAGATTTCGAGAGCCCGCGCGCCCTGGTGGACCAGCATCGAGAGCCCGTTTGCATGCGGCACGCCCAGTTCAGCGGCCTGCCGGAGCAACGCGGTCGCCGGTGGATTGTAGATCATGTCAAAGACACCGGCAGGGCGCGGCAGCCGGGCCAGGTCGACCGGGAGCGGATCTCCGGCATGAAGGCCGGCGGACGTTGCGTTGATGACCAGCGCGCCGGCTGGAAGGCCGGCCGGCGGGGACTGTGGATCGAATCCCCGCAGGGGCACGCCGTCGGCGACGGGTTTGAGCACGGCAAGCAGGGCGTCCAGGCGGGCGGCGGTGCGGTTGGCGATCCAGAGCGACGCGCAGCGACGCCGGAGGCATTCGACGGCGGCGGCACGGGCGGCTCCGCCGGCGCCCAGCAGGATCACGTGGGCGTCTTCCAGTACCGCGCCCAGACTTTCCCGCAATCCGAGCGCAAGGCCATGTCCGTCGGTGTTGAAACCGCGCCAGCCGTGCTCCGTCCGGAGAAGCGTGTTCACGGCGCCGATTTGCCGCGCTGCCGGCTCAATCTCGGCGACGTGGTCAAACGCGATGACCTTATGGGGCACCGTCAGATTCAGGCCCAGAAAACCATGCCTGTGGAAAAGACTGAGGGCGGCGGGAAGTTCCTCCGGCAGCACGTCGAACCTGAAATACTTCCACGCGGCAAATGGCTCCTGATCCCGGGCCATCCCGGCCAGGGCGGCGTTGTGCATCGCGGGACTGAGCGAATGCCCGATCGGGTGTCCGAGGACCGCAAGCGCGGTGCCGGAGAACGACCAGTGTGCCAGATCAGCAGGCGTGCGGACGGTATCGGCGGTGTTCAATTCCGGTTTTTTGATTTCCGATTTCCGTCCGGAAGGCAAGCAGGAGCCTGCCGCTCATCGCCGACATTCCCGTCCGGAATGGCCCTCTTTTTTGCCGGCCGCCTTGCCCGCTTGCTCCCGGCGCCGCACCCAATGGCGCTTTTTTCTGCAATCAAGCGCCAGCCCGCATATTTCACAGTTTTTGCCGCCGCTTCGGTCGTTTCCTAGCCAGCGGCTTCCGTGACGGCGACGGCAGCTGGATATGCGGGCTTGGCCGGATTCATGCAGTCGGCCGCGCCTCACGAATGATGCCGGCGATCACCGAACGGCGTGTAGGGCCGGCGCTGTTTCGACAGGCTGTAGGGCGGGCGCTAGTCGCCTCGCCACAGGCGGCGAATTGGCATGCCGACAAGCGGCAGCCCTACAATTGCGGGGAAACGGCACGCCGACAAGCCCCTCGGGCCTTGAGCCTGCCGAAACGGCGGCGGCCCTACATCCGACTGCATCTTTCCGGCCAAGCCCGGATGTGTCTGCCTGCAGATTCGGCCCGCGGGTGGTCAACAGTCTGCATTCAGGCTGAAGAGTAGGGTGCGATACATCCGGGCTATGAAGCGTGGCGCTCCCGGGTGGATTCGAATTCCCCCACAAGACTGGTGTACAGCTGTGCCTGGAGTTCCTCTTGCGCGATTGCGTAGTGGTGGGAAAGATTCCGGCAGCAACGGCAGAGCACTTCGCGGACGGAGGTCGGGGCGAGGTCGGAGATTGTTGGCGCGAGATGATGATCCCGGAGGACGGCCAGCAATTCCGCCGGCGTGCGCAGGGCGCCCTGGTCAAAGGCGTCGATGAAGAACGGGTCGTCCTCGGAAAAGCAGCCCGCGACAAAATGCCCCGGCAGGCCCACGGGTTCGAGGATGAGCCCGATGCGCTGCGCAACCAGCACATAGAGGATGCTGAGCGTGATGGGCAGCCCCTTCCGCCTGGAAAGCACCTCGTCGAGGAAGCTGTTGAGCGGATCCGTATAGTGCTCGACGTTGCCGCGGAAGCCGTATTCGTGGAAAAGCACGCGGTTGAGCACTCGGCATTTGTCCCGCGCGGAGGAGGGATCGAGCATCAGCTCCCGGCAGCGGGAGGCAATCTCGTCGAGAACGGCGCGGCAGGCGTCGACGTCGAGCCGGGGCGAATGGATGCGGCTCAAAAGGAGCGCCCCGGCCTCGAGCTCATGATTCTGCGAACGGATGAATTTCCTGAACTCGGCCACGGGGTCGCCGGAATTCAGCTGCTGCAGGAACCACGCGGCGTGCCATGCGAGGGAGCGCTCCTTCCCGCGCGCGATTTCCTGGAGAAAAGGAACCACGGCCGCGCTGTGACGGGCGAATTCCGCGACAAGGGCGGCGCGGACGACGGGAGAGGTGTCGTCGAGGAGAGCCCGGTAGGCGGCAGTCGGCGGGGCGCTCGATGGGTCCGTGTCCACACGCGTACTCCAGCGTCGTTTCCCAGTCGGAGCAACAGGGAAACAGGAGGGAAGCCCGCAGGCCCCGCTCGTTGGCCCCGCTGTTGAAAAACGCCCTTGAGCCTCGGCGAGGACGAAGTCCGGCGCGAAGCGGCAGCCTGTCGGACTTCGGGGCCCTCCGGGCTAGCGGGCGCCGAACAGGGCGGTGCCGATCCGCACGAGGGTGCTCCCTTCGGCGACTGCGATCGCCAGATCGCCGGTCATGCCCATGGAGAGTTCGCGCAACGGCGCGCCCGTGCGCGCGGCGAGTTCGTCCCGGAGCTGGCGGAGCGCGGCAAACGTGCGGCGGGCCACGCCAGGATCGTCCGAGAGAGGGGCGATCGTCATGAAGCCGTCGACCTGAAGGTTGGGCATGGCGAGGGCGGCCTCCAGCAGGCCTGGCGCGTCGGCCGGTTCCGCGCCGAATTTCGCCGGGTCGTTGCCCGCGTTGATCTGCAGCAGAACCGCAAGACGCCGGCCCTGTTCGCCCGCCTCCCGGTCGAGGTGCGTGAGCAGCTTGATGCTGTCCACGCTTTGCACGCGGTCGAAATGGGCGACGGCGAGCGCGGCCTTGTTCGACTGGAGATGGCCGATGAGCTCCCAGCGGATCGGCGCAGTGCACAGCGCCCGCTTGCCCACGGCCTCCTGAACCCGGTTTTCGCCGACCGCCTCCAGACCGTACCGCGCGGCATATTCCACGGCCTCCGGCGGATGGGTCTTGGTCACCGCCATCAAGCGCACACCGGACGGGTCCCGCCCGGCCAGGCGGCACGCCGCCGCAATCTCGGCTCTCACGGAGTCGGCGCGCCTCTCAAAAGTTTCGTAGTCGATAAACATTAAGGAGCCTACTTAAAAGATTGCGCCCCAATTAGTGCGCCAGATAATAGGTCTCGAAAAAATTGCTTACCATGCAAGTGGAGAACTTCAAAATCTTCGCAGACCTTGTCGAGACCAAGAGCTTCTCGAAAGCCGCCAAGCTGAACGGCATCACACAGTCNNTCGACCGCAGCCAGAAGCAGTTCCAGCTGACCCGCGAAGGACTCCGCGTTTACGAGGCCGCAAAGGAGGTCCTGCACCAGTACGAGAAGCTCATGAGCGAGCTGCAGGAGATGAAGAAGGTGATCAGCGGCACGATCCGCATTTCAACGATCTACTCGATCGGTCTCCACGAGCTGCCGCCGTTCATCAAGCGGTTCCTGCACGAATTTCCTTCGGTGAACGTGCGGGTGGAGTACCGGCGCTCGAACCTCGTGTACGAGGACATCCTCCACAACTCCGTCGATTTCGGTCTGGTCGCCTTTCCGGTGAAGATGCGCCAGATCGAGATAATTCCCTTCCGGAACGATCATCTCGTGCTCATCACCCATCCGGGTCACGAACTCGCCAAGCTCGGCGACGTGTCCCTCCAGGCGCTGGCAGGGCACAAGTTCATCGGTTTCGATCCCGACATTCCGACGCGCAAGGCGGTGGACCAGATCTTCCGGGAAAACCGCGTGGAGGTCGAGCCGGTGATGGAGTTTGACAACATCGAGACGGTGAAGCGCGCCGTCGAAATTGATGCAGGAGTCGCAGTGGTTCCACTCGCGACGGTCCAGCAGGAGGTCAAACAGGGCACGCTTGCGGCGGTTCATTTCAAGGGGAGGGAATTCACACGTCCGCTCGCAATCCTGCACCGGAAGGGACGCGTGCTTACCCCGGCGATGAAGAAATTCATCGAGACGCTCGGCACTAATCTCACGTCCCAGGAACAGCCGGATTAGCCCATTTTGCCCGCGAGCGGGAGGGCACTGGAAGATGCGTGTGGAGGGCGCCGCGCCTGCTTGGGTCCGGTTCGATTCCGCGCCTCCGATTTGGCGCGCAAGTTATTTGCAGCCTTGACCTGAGCCTTTGAGCGCGGCTTTTTGAGGCATGGCTGCCGTGCTGCTGTCAGTATATGCACTGACGCTGACCGGGTTGATCTTCTTCGCCGTGCACCGGCTGAAGATCCTGTGGCTGTATGCGCGCCACTGCCGGGGAAAGGCGGTGGCGGCGCCTGACTGGGAAGGACCTCTGCCGGCGGTCTGCGTGCAGTGCCCGGTCTTCAATGAGCCGTTGGTCATTGCCGGCCTGCTCGACTGTGTCACGGCGCTGCGCTGGCCCGGGGACAGGATCGAGATCCAGATCCTCGACGATTCGACCGACCACACGCCCGGAGTGATCGAGGAATGGCTGGCCGCCCACCCGGAACAGGCGCGGCGCTGCCGCCATCTGCGGCGTGTGGACAGGGCTGGTTACAAGGCGGGAGCCCTGGCGGCCGGGATACGGAGGAGCGCAGCGAACTTCTTTGCAGTTTTCGATGCGGACTTCAGGCCGGCGCCCGATTTTCTGGAAGTGTTGATGCCTCATTTCGTCGATCCGCGGGTTGCGGCGGTGCAGGCGCGTTGGGAATTCGCGAATCGCGATTCAAGCCTGTTGACCCGTTTCCAGGCGGTGTTTCTCGACGCTCATTTCATCGTCGAGCAGGCGGCGCGTCATGCGAGCGGGCTGTTCTTTAATTTCAACGGAACGGCGGGCATCTGGCGGCGAAGCGCGCTTGAGGACGCGGGTGGCTGGACGGACGACACGGTGACCGAGGACCTCGACGTCAGTTATCGTGCGCAGCTCCGGGGCTGGCGGCTCGTCTACCGGGACGATTATTCTGTTGCGTCCGAGCTTCCGGAAAGCCTCACCGCATTCAAATCGCAGCAGCGGCGCTGGACGAAGGGCGGGGTTCAGGTCGCCCGCAAGATGATCCGCCGGGTTTTGGCCAGCCATGTGCCGACCCGGGTGAAATCCGAGGCGGTCAGCCACCTGGTGACGGGTCTGGTTCATCCGCTGCTCATTCTTTTTGTGGCGCTTCTGGTGCCATGCCTGTCGATCATACAATCACAGTCCGGCCGCTTTTGGTGGCTCGTCAACCCGGTCACAATCATCCTGCTGGGGGCTTCGACGATGGCCTTTTACGTCACGGGCCAGTATTTCCGCCGGCGCAAGTGGTTTGGAGGGCTCCTCTGGTTCGTGGCCGCGCCGCTGGTGATGGCCTTCGGGCTGGCGATGAGCGTCAGCGGGTGCCTTGCGGTCGTCGAAGGACTTCTGAACAACGGGGGCGAGTTCGTCCGCACTCCGAAAGGAGGCGCGGGCGCCGCCGGGGTTGATGGCGGGTTGGCGAAGATCAGCGGCAGGATGCTGTTTTCCACGATCCTGTTTGGCGAGATGCTCCTGGGCGCCTGCATGCTTGCCGGAGCCGCCCATTTTCAGCGGGAGGGCCTTCCGCTTGTCGCGGTGGTGCTGGTCTTCGCCGGGATCGGATTCCTGGGAGTTGCGGCGATCTCCACCCACGATCTGCTTCCCCGAACCGGCGGCGCGGAACCCTAGCCGGTCGGGGCTATGGCCGGTTTGCGGCGTTGCTCCGGTTCAGGGTGCGCGCACGTTCGAGGTTTTCGCGTGCGTTCTGATAGCCCGGATCGATCTGCAGCGCAGTCTGGAATTCCTGGATCGCCTCCGCGAAACGGCCGGCGTGGAACAGCGCTGCGCCGAGGTTGTTATGACCCACGGCGTAATCGGGACGGGCTTTCAGCACGACTTCGAACTGTGCGATGGCCTCGGGCGTCCGGCCCAGCTGCAAAAGGGCGTTGCCGAGGTTGGTGTGGGCGTCGGCGTAGCCGGGCTTCAATTGCAGTGCGATGAGATATTGTCGGATCGCCTCCGGCGCCCGGTCCGCCTGGAAGAAGACGTTGCCGAGGTTGTAGCGGGCGTTCGCGTCGTAGGGGTCGATCTCCAGCGCCGTCCCGTATTCTTCAATCGCATCGGACAGGCGCCCCATCTTGGTCCAGGCGTTGCCCAGATTGTAGTGGTTTTTCGGATCCCCGGGTTTCAGCTCCACGGCCGTGCGGTAGTGGCTGAGCGCCTCCGGAAGGCGTCCCGCCTCGAGGAGGGCGTTGGCGAGGTTGTTGTGCGCCTTTGCATAGGCCGGCTGGAGCTTCAACGCCTCCTGGCACTCGGCGATCGACTCCGCGACGCGCCCCGCCGTCAACAGGGCGTTGCCCAGATTGCTGTGAGCCTCCGGATAGGTGGGCCTCAGGCGCAGTGCCGTCTGGTACTCCGCGATGGCGTTGGTGATCAGCCCTTCGTCGACCAGCGCGTTGCCAAGGTTGTTTCGGGCACGGTCATTGTCCGGACGCCTGGCGACCGTGTCGGTCCAGAGCGACCTTGCTGTTTGATAGACCGTGTTGCGGCTTTCGGTCAGGCAACCGAGGGCTGCGGCCCATGCGAGCAGCGCGACGATGCCGGCACGTCCAAAACGTGAGGCGACGGCGACTGACACGAGCACGATCAGGGCCGCGACGGGGAGATACATCCGGTGCTCGACGATCATCTGTATGCGGCCCGGCATGATGCTGGTTGGGGCCAGGATCGCGAAGAACCATGCGCCCAGAAAGCCTTGCGCCGGCCATCGCCGGAGAGCGACGAGAACCGCGACGGCCAGCGGCACGAGCACGATGGCGTAGGGAAGCACTGCAGCGGCGTGGTGCGCCCAGATCGTCCCATATTCGAACACAAGAGGGTGCGGCCAGAACGAAAGCCACAGATAGCGCGTCACCGCCTCGAACTGTGTCAGCCAGTAGTCCGTGGGGGAGACTCCGATGTCGAAGCCAGAGGTCCCGTTCCGATCCCAGCCGGTGGTTGCCACCATGGCGGCCAGGATCATCCAGGTGAACGCTAGGGACGCGTGCACGCGCCATCGCCGGCGCAGGGCCTCCAAAAAGCTTCCGGCGATGAAGGTGCGATCATAAAGCAGGACCAGCACCGGCGCCACTGCGATGACTTCCTTTGTTGTCGCACCCAGGAAACAGGCGGCGACCGCGCAGACCTGCCAGGGCAAGGGTCGTGCCGACTCGACCGAACGGATGAAGCAGTAAAAGGTGAGCAGGAAGAACAGGCTCATCAGCGACTCGACCCGCTGAATGACGTAGGTCACGGCCTCGGTTTGCAGCGGATGCAGCGCCCAAAGGAGGGCGATGGCCAGGGCGAGAAACGTGAAATCGTCGGGCCGGGCGGGCGCGGGCGCCTGGGGCTGGCCTGGTCTCGACGCACGGGGAGGAGCGGGCTTTCCCGGGTTTCCGATGCAGGCCGTTGTCCGCCCGCCTCCGGTCTGGACCAGCGCCCTTCTCACGACGCCGAAGAGCGTCAAGGCCGCGAGCAGGTGGACGAGGAGGTTGAACGCGTGGTAGCTCCAGGGGCGGTTTCTGCTGATCGCGTAGTTGACGGCGAGCGTGAGATTGGCCAGAGGCCGGCCGCTGACGGTCATCTCAGGCGGGGGAACGAGAGGGCTCCAGACGGGCCAGAGCTGCCGGATCGTCGGGTTGTCGAGCACGGCCGGCTCGTCGTCGAAGATGAACGGTCCCGAAAAGCTGTCGTGATATGCCGCGACGACGGCGAGGCAGATGGCGATGGCGGCGAGGATGATCGGCCAGCGACGGATGCGCGGTGCTGGATTCACGGGCTGTGCCGGCGGCTTCATCGTGGGTTTGCGGCGAACGTGGCCGCGCCGTCGGCACACGTCAACTCTGCTCGCCGTCCGCGAAATCAGCCCTTGTTCATCCCCTGCATGAGGATGGCCAGGCACATCATGTTCGTGAGTTCGTGTCCGATCACCACAACACGCGTCATGTCGTCCGGCCGCTCATCGGGCGTGCCGAGCCGCCGCTGGATCTGCTTCAACTCCCCTTCGAGGACAGGGGCGTCGGAGTAGATCCGCCTGACGACCTCGCGCAGGCCCTGCCTGAGATTCTGAAACGGCGCCCGGCTTTCCCGAGCATAGATTGAAAGCGCCGCATGAAGGTCGCAGACAGTCGGATATTCGCCGTGCTCGGGAGTCATGGGAAGACGTCACCCATGCCCCTGCATTTCAGGGCAGGGCGGGTAAACCATTGGAAAGGAAAACCGAAGCCCCATGGGCGATTCACATTCGACGAATCTACCAGGAAACTGGGGCGATGCAAGCCTGACAACCCTGCGCCCGGGAGCTTGTCGGACCTCGTCGACAGGCGCCTGTGTCATTGGGACACGACCGGGCAGCCTGCGGATCAGCCGGCGCGCGGATCGTCACGGCTTTGGCAGCGGAAGAACAAACGAGAAGGTGGCGCCTTTGCCCGGGTCGCTGCGCGCCCAGATGCGGCCTCCGTGGTCCTCGATGATGCGCTTGCAGATCGAGAGGCCCAGCCCGGTGCCCTGAGCCTTGCCATGGGTGGCGAACGGCTGGAAAAGCTGGGGAAGGATCTCCGGCGCGATGCCGTTGCCCGTGTCGGTCATCTCCACGAGCAGATCGCCGTTGTTTACCGCAAACCGCAGGACGATCTTCCCGCCGGAGGGCATTTCATCCATTGCATTGTGCACTAGGTTGTAGAAGACCCGCGAGAGCCGCGGCGCCTCGATCAGGACCTCGATCTCGGGAGGCGGGTTTTCCAGTTCGAGGGACACCTTCCCATCGGCGAGTTCCTGCCGGATGTCATCGACAAGCGAATTCAGATAGGGCGCGAAATTCACCTGGGTCACCGTCGGCTGGCGGCCGGAAGGCCTGGCATATTCGATCAGCTCGTTCAACATGTAGGTCATCCGGTCGACCTGGCGCAGAATCGATGTCCGCGCCTTCTGCCGCATGATCGTTGTCGTCGTCGTGGCGCCGGTCACCTCCGCGGCAAGCCGGATGACAACGAGCGGGTTCTTGAAATCGTGGACGATGGTCCGGGCCGAACGCCCCACGAGGGCGAGACGTTCGCCCTGGATTACCTCGTCGAGATAGCGGAGGTTGGTCGCCCGCATGCGGATGCTGAACTCCCGGATGAGAGTGAGCGTCAGCCCCGGATGCCGGTTCAACATCTCCATCATCTCCCCACGGCTCAGGAAGAAGGTGGTCGTGTCCGTCTCGGCGACGGCTGTGGCGGAGCGGGGGGAGTCGTCGATCACCGCCATCTCGCCAAAGAAATCCCCGGCGCCGATCGAGGCGAGGGGACGCGGTTCACCGCTGTTGACGGCGGCGGAGATCTGTACGCGGCCCGTCTCGACGACGTAAAGGCCGTCCCCGGCATCTCCGGCGGCGAAGATGACATCTCCTGCGCGAAAAGAGCGGATATGCGCGGCATACTCTTCGGGCGAGAGTTCATCGCGCAACACGAGGGCGAATCGTTTCTCTTCAGTTTGCGGCATGGGCGGGAAAAAGGTCGGTTGGGTCTTGATGCTGGCGGATGTCTTGGAGTCGGAGGGCATGCGGTCAAAGCGCCATGGACAATTGATGACACGCTCCGCACAGGGAGGAAGGGCGGAAGAATGCCATCGTTCCTTCGTTATCGCCCCGCCAGGGAAGAGTCGAGCGGAAGAATGCATGAAGTTTCCCCGCGCCCCGGGGCGGGCGCAGAACGCGGGAGCTTGCATGGAGCCGCTCCCGATGCGATGATGACCTCCGTCGCACCCAGTCTCCGGCCCGCTGCGTCCTTTTCCCCGGGGGGTCGGACGCCGGGGCGGACCAAGCCCAACCCCGCCAAAAGGCGGCTAAACCCTGTCAAGGCATCAGCCGATCTTCATTGGAACGATGAACGAGGTTCTCTACGTCGAAGACAGCACGACCGCCCAGGTCCTCATGAAGAAGTACCTTGAGGGGATTGCATCGTTGACGCTCGCACCGTCCCTCGACGCCGCCCTGCAGGCGCTCCGGGAGCGCCGGTTCAACCTCATGATTGCCGATTACAATTTCCGCGAGGGCAATTCGCTGCAGCTCATCCAGCACGTGCGCTCCTCGCCCGTGCATCACCAGATGCCGGTGATCGTCATCAGCAGTTCCATGGATGCGCCGATGCTCACCCGCATACTCAGGGCGGGCGCCAACGACGGGCAGGCAAAGCCTCTCCGCGTCGCGGAATTTCGTGCCGTTGTCCTGAGGATGCTCGCCGCGCCGTATGTTCGCAGCCTCGATCACCCGGTGATCGACGTCACCTGTTTTCAGTGGCGGACGCACCTCGGCGTCCACGAGTATTGCCCGGAGCTGAACCTCATGGTGACGGGGTCCACGAGGGAGGAGGTTGTCGACCTCATGTGCGCCGCGCTCCAGCAGCATTGTGGAAGCGAGGGGGGGAGCATGGGCAACACCGACGACGAAATCGTCGTCCGGCACATGATCCACTCCTAGGTTTTTGAGGGCAAAGTCCGACAGGCTGCTGCGCGGTGTCCTGCGATCGATCCATCACGCGCGCGCGGCTGAGGACCGTCGTCGGTTGGGGGGCTGCGTTCGAAGCGGAGCCGGACGAGGATTTGCGATAGGCTTGATCACGGCGCCGATCTTGCGCAAACACGGTGAGGGACAAACCCGTCGTGGGGCCGGAAACGACGCCTGACCCCGACCAATCACCGAAGCGACACAATGCAAAAGAACCCTTATCGATGCCTCGATCTGCTCCTGCTCTGGATCACGTTGTCCGCGCTCCCTTTCGGGCGGGCGGCGGAACGCATTCCCGTCGAGGCCTTCTTCCAAAACCCGGAGATTCTCTCTCCGGTGGTTTCTCCCGACGGTAATCACGTCGCCTTCCTTTCTCCGGTGAAGGGAAGGCTGTCGGTGATCCTGTTCGATCTGAAGACGGGCAAGGTGGAACCGATCCTTCACGCCTTTGACGGGGACGTCACCGAGGTCTTTTGGAAGGGAGACGACCGGATTGTGTGCACTTCCGACCCGAACGGGCGGGAATCACGTGCGATCATCGTGGTCCAAATCTCAACGAAGAGCGTCCAGTTCGTGGCGGAGAACTTCAGGGAGAACCGGCAGGACGCAGACTACGCATCCCTGGTGGATCCTCTTCACTTTGATCCGACGCACATTCTCGTCTATGGAAGATCGTCGCCCAACGGCCGGCATGAGGGGCTCTTTACGATCAATCTGATCACAGCGGCGCGGAACAAGGTCTATGGCGACGATCCCGAGACAAGTGACTGGATGCCGGATGGCGACTGCGAGGTGCGATATCGGGTCAGGCAGGACGGTGACCGGACGATTTACGAAAGCCGCGCCGACAAGGCCGCCCGATGGTCGACCATTGCGGAGTTCGGAGGTGGGATCGCCGTGGCTGATAGCCCGCTTCGTTTTCATGGGTTTTCATCCGACAACCGCACGATCTATCTGACGAAGGCCGACGACAATGGCCGCGACGCCCTGTACGGCTACGACACCGGGACACGGCAATGGGGCGCCCCGCTGTTTCAATCGGAGGACGGGATGATCGAGACGGTTCAATTGTCTTGGGATCACTCCCGTCTGGAAGGGGTCCGTTACGGCCCAAGTGGCCGGGAGGAGAAATGGTTCGATCCCCGCATGGAGAAGATCGCTCGGATGCTTCGCACGGCGATCCCCGGGAAGTTCGACGTCACGATGACAAGCCGCGATCGGAACGAGAACGTTTTCACCGTTCTTGCCCACGGGGATGTGAATCCGGGAGTATATTTCCTTCTCGATCTCCGGGGAAAGACACAGCTTGTCCCGCTCGGAAAGGCATATCCCCGGGTTTCGCCCGACCAGCTTCAGCCCATGACGCCGATCGAGTACCGCGCGCGTGACGGCCTCTTGATTCACGGCTTCCTGACGCTGCCCGCGGGAGCCGCAGGGAAGAGGGTTCCGTTGATTATCAACCCGCATGGCGGGCCCTATGGGATCTGGGATATATGGAGCTACAATCCGGAAGTCCAGTTTCTCGCCAACCGCGGATACGCCGTGCTCCAGCCCAACTTCCGCGGCTCCACCGGCTACNNGAATGGGGCCGCAAGATGCAGGACGATTTAACTGATGCGGTGAAGTGGGCGGTGGACAATGGCATCGCGGACCCGGACCGGATTTGCATCTATGGAGCCAGCTATGGAGGATATGCGGCCCTTGCCGGCGCGGTGTTCACCCCCGATCTGTACCGGTGCGCGGTCAACTACGTCGGAGTGTCGGATCTGACGTTGATCTCGAACTGGCAGTCCGAAGAATCAGAGAGTGGCAAGGCCTTTTATCGCAATATGATCGGCGATGACAAGAAGACCCTCGATTCCCAGTCGCCGGTGAACTTTGTTTCCCGGATCAAGATCCCCACGTTTCACGCGTATGGGGAGAACGATCCCCGGGTGAAGATCAAGAACTGGGATGAGCTGGAGCGGGAGCTAAAGAAATACGGGAAGACCTACGAGTACATCCACGAGGACAACGAGGGCCACGGGTTTCGCAGCGAAAAGGCCCGGATCGATTTCTACAGGCGTCTGGAAACCTTTCTCGACAAATATCTGGCTCCCGCGACCTCGCCGGTGGCGTCCCAGCCCGCCCGCTAGCAGCATGGAGGGCAAAGCCCGACAGGCTGCTGCTAGTGGCTGAATTTCAGGAACAAGGGCTTGATCTCATCGTCGAGGAAGGCGCTCACGGCGGTCTTTTCGATGAAGAATACCTGCGACTCCACATCCGTTTTTCCGTCAGCGCCCTTCGAGGCTTTCCAGAACGTGATCTTCAGCTTGCTCAGCGCGCCTTTCTCGATGATGCGCTGGCTGAAAACCAAAAGCGCCTTATTGTCCGTGGCGGAGTTGTAGATATCGTCATACCACCCTTGTTTCTTGATCTTCTCAAGGAGGGCCGCATGGCAGGCTTTCGGCGAATCGGTGCTTTGTTCGGAGACGACGCTGACTTCATGGCTGCCGATCCGGATGGTGTTCCCAACAGCGTTTGCTGTCGGGAAGGTGAGGAGCATTGCGAGCAGGAAGGGAAGGTTTTTCATAAAGCGAATGAACTGCTTCACCGGCCCGGATGACCGGGCCAACATCCCAGATCGGCTGTAATTGCGAAAACTGAAACAACGAGGCCGGCCGCACCGGCGGCGGCCGGAGGTGTGCGATGAAAGCCGCGCGCCTCGGATCGCCTAATCCGCGGCCTGCTTGAGCGCAGCGCAGACGATTTCGGGCGTCAGAAGCCCGGGCAGGACGACGGGGTCGGAGCCGCCGGGAAAATAGATCAGATCCAGCGGGACGGCGCTCCGGTTGAAGGAAGCCAGCGCCTCGGTGATCTGCGGGTCGCGGCTGGTCCAGTCGGCCTCGAGCAGCACAACGCCCTTTTGTTTCAACGCCGCGCGGACCCGTTGTGACGAGAACACGAGGGCCTTGTTGCTCTGGCACGTGGCGCACCAGCGCGCGGTGAAGTCGACGAAAAGCGTCTTTCCCTGCGACCGCAGCTGGCGGACGGTTTCCGGGCTCCAGCGTTCCCAGACGAGGCCGGCTGACGGCCTTGCCGGGTACCCCACCGCCAGGCCGGCCGCAATCAGAACCGCGGCGAAGGCGCGCCCGAGACGCCGCCGGGCGGCCGAACCGGCGTGCTGCGCCCAGCGACCGTACACCCACGCGGACATCGCCACGAGCACGAGGCCGAAGAAGATCTTGAGCAGGCCGGTGTCGTCGTCCTTTGTCTGTCCGGCGAGCACCCATGCGAGGAAGCCCACCGTTGCGTAGAGGGGAAAGGCCATCAGCTGCTTGAATGTCTCCATCCACTCGCCGGGCCGCGGCAGGAGCTTCACCGCCGCGGGAAAGATCGAGAGAAGCAGGTAGGGCACGGACAGTCCCAGGGCGATGGCCGTGAACACTGCGAGCGAAGCGGCCGCCGGCAGCGCGAGCGCCGCGCCGAGGGCAGGCGCAAGAAAGGGCGCCGAACAGGGGGTGGCCACGACGGTTGCGAGCACGCCTGTGAAGAACGATCCGGTGTAGCCGGATCTGCTTTGAAGGCCCGCACCGACTCCCATCACCGACAGACCGAACTCGAAGAGGCCGCTCAGGTTCAGGGCGAAGACCAGCATGAACGCGGCAAGCGCGAACACAAAACCCGGCTCCTGAAGCTGGAAGCCCCAGCCGAGCTGCGCGCCCCCCGCGCGCAACACGAGGAGCGCTCCGGACAAGAGCCAGAACGAAACCAGGACGCCGAGCACAAATACCAGCCCGTGCAGCGTCACCTTGCGGCGATCAGCCCCCGCCTGGTTCACGAAGCCCAGGATCTTGATGCCGAGCACCGGAAAGACGCAGGGCATAAGGTTGAGAATCAGTCCGCCGACGAACGCCAGCGCGAGCGTGCCGGCAAGGCCGCTGACTGATTTGGAATTTGGAGTTTGGAATTTGGAGTCTTGCAGTGCTGCTGCCGCGCCGAGCGGGACGTCCACCCGGATTCCGGGAACGTCGCCCTTGCCGAGAGCAAGCACGCCTGTGAGCCGCTGCGAGTCCTTCGGGCCGGCGGCGTCCACCGGGAGCGTGAAGACGAAGGTGCCGCCCTGCACGGCCACGGTCTGCGGCCGGTCGAAGGCGACCAGGCCGTCGTCGGAAAAGAAATGAAAGTCGCCGGCACCGAAGGTTGTTCCGTCCGGCGGACGCGCGGTCAGCGTGACCTCCGGCGCAGTGCGAGCGGCTGCGAATTGCCAGCCGTCAGGCGGTTGCGGCAACTGTCCCAGCGCGGCGGCCAGTCTTGCGCCCCAACGGGGATCCGGAGCCGGCGGGCCGTTGTCGACGGACAGGGTCAGGTCCAGCGCAGCCTCGCCGGGCATGCAGACCTCCCGGCACATCAACCAGGCGACGTCGGCGCGCAGCGTGACGTTTCCACCGGCCTGCAGACCGGCCGGCGGACTGAGCGTGACCAGCAGGAGCACTTCGCCATCATAGCCGTTGCCCGTGATGGCGCCTTTGGCGTCGGTGAGCGCGCGGGGCACCGGCCAGCGGATTTCTCCCGCCTGCCACCCCGGGGGCAGCGTCCATTTTACCGTGGTGGGATAACCCGTGCCGGCGTTGACCCAGTACGTGTGCCAGTGCGGATCGTGCGCGAGACGCAGCGCGACATCGAACGGCCTGCCCGGCTGCACGCTGGCGACGGCCGGAACCAGTTCGGCCTCGACCGCGCCCTTCCGAACCGGACCCGCCTGGAGAAGACCCAGACCCGACAGGCAGACCAGCAGCGCGCGGAATACGGCCGGAAACTTCATTGTCGCGTACATTAGCGCAGTTTGCGTTCGTAGTAAACCCTGCTGGAGCGCGAATGGCTCGCAGGAGCGCGTCCGCCCCCTCGGTGGTTCCTGCGGTTTGTACGGTGTGGCGCCAATCTCCGGCCGCCTGCTACACTCTGGCGGTCAGTTGGGCGAAGCGCCGTGCGAGGAGAAGCGCTGCGCATGCCAGCCCCGCTGCCAGACCCGCCCAGATCCCGGCCGGACCGAGGTGCAGCGGAAATCCGAGCAGATAAGCCGAGGGAAGCGCCACAAGCCAGTACGCGATGAAGGTGATGACGGTCGGAATCTTCACGTCGCTCAAGCCGCGGAGCATCCCGGCGCCGACCACCTGCGCGCCGTCAAAAACCTGCATGATGGCGGCCACGAGCAACAGACGCGGCGCAAGGCCCGCGACCTCGGGATCGCTCGTGAAACCGCGGGCGATCAGGCCGCCCCCTGTGGCCAGGACAATGCCAAATGTGCCCATCAGGATTGTGCCGAGGCCGTATGCGCCGAAGCCGATGGGACGGAGCGCCTCGCGCCTGCCTTCGCCCAGAGCCTGGCTCAGCCGCATGCTGGCGGCCATGGACAGACCGAGCGGGAACATGAATGTGAAGGATGCGCAGCTGAGAGCGATCTGATGTGCGGCCAGGGGCACGGTGCCGACGCAGCCCATCATCAATGCGGCGGCGGCGAATGCGCCCACCTCAAACAAGAGTTGGCCGGCCGCCGGTACGCCGATCTTGAGCATCGCGCGCAGGTGGCTTCGCGAAAGCGCGAACAGTTCCCCGGCCCGCGGAAGAAGCGCGCGGATTCCGGACTGCCGTCGGAGCCAGAACCAGAGCGCGGTCATGCTGAGCAGGCGGGCCAGGAGGGTTGAACAGCCGGAACCGGTCAGGCCGAGCGCAGGCATGCCGAGATGGCCGAAGATGAAGATCCAGTTGAGCAGAACGTTCAACCCAACGCCAAGAAACAGGATGAACATCGGTGGCCAGGGCCTGCCCAGTGCCTCGCTAAACTGCCTCAGAACCTGGAAGAGGAAGGCCGGCACCAGAGAGCAGGCGATGATGACGAAGAACGGGTTCACCGCCGCGATGACCTCCGGGGGCTGGCCGAGGCGCCCGAAATGCGTTGAGAGCGCGCACAGGGCCAGGGCCTCAAAAACGCTTACGACCGCGGCGAGCGCAAGCCCATGTCGAAGCCATTGGGCGCACTCGTCCAGACGTCCGGAGCCGCGGGCGCGCGCCACGAGCACGGACACCGGAACGAGCAGGCCGGTGCCGGCGATGAAAAACAGCCCGAAGACGGTGCCGGCGAAAGCAGAGGCCGCGAGCGGCACCCGGCCAACATGCCCGAGCATGGCGCTGTCCGTCACACCCATCAGGATCTGGCTCAGCTGCCCGGCGACCATGGGAAGCGCCAGGGCGGACGTGGAGCGCAGTTCTGCGAGGGTTGTGCGGAGAAAGGTCATGCGCGTGCGGAAGGGGATCCAGCACGACTGCGCGGCGGTATCCAGGCGGATTTTACGCTGTGGATGCGCGGCGTTTGGGAGGCTGCGCGGGACTGGCTTTCGGACGAGGCGTCGAGCTGGCGCAAACACCTCCGATAGATCATCTGCGCGGCCGGAATCGCGGCGTCAGCGGATGTCGCGGACGTGGATTGTGTACTTGCGCGCCTGGTTGTTGGCCGAGCTGAACTGGACCGCCTGCGTGGTTCCCGCGGGGATGGTGAGTTTCGTCGAAGGCGTTTCGTTCTCCGTCGAGAGGCCCTGCTCGTCTTTGAACACGCAGTTGACCTGAACCTCAATATTGCGCGTCTCCAGGTTCCTCACATTGGCCACGACCTCGAGACGGCCATCCGGAAGAATCCGCTCCTGCAACCCCGTGCATTTGACGGAGGCCTGCCAGGATTGGTTGAGGAACACGAACATGCCCGTGCTCTCGATCGTGTACTTTGTCGTTTCCACCTGCCCATCGTTCCCCCGGTCGGTGGCGCAGCCGGAAAGAAACGCAGCGGCCAGGGTCAGGCAAAAAAGGAAATTACGGTGATGATTCATGAGTCGAGGCACGGCGGAAGCGGACACCACCTTGTTGATCGACACATCGACCGGCAAGACCGCAAAAAATGGATGATGCATGTTGTCATGACTTCTGCCGGCTATTGGGGAGACATGCCGCCCCGGGGAAGGTTTCATTCGTCGGAGGTTCGCCTGAACACGGATCGGGTGGGATATCTACCAAAGAAGATGCCAGAGGCAAGATTCCGTGCGTTCTATTTGGCTGGAGCGTGCGCATGGCCCGGGTCAACGAGCGTTTTGATTTGAATCCGGAGTATCCAGCCGCCACCCAGTTCTTTTCCCTTTGAATCCGGAGACATCGATTTTGCCGGCAAATCCGCGCGTCGCGATTGTCGGGGCTGGTGCGATCGGCACCTTTTACGGCGCGCATCTGGCGTTTGCCGGAGCCGAGGTGCATTTTCTTGTGCGAAGCGGATTGGAGGAAATGCGGTCCCGCGGCATCGTTTTGAGAGAAGGCGGCGCCGTTCGGACGCTTTCACCGGAGTCCACGAGCGTCCACGCGTCCACCGAAGAGATTGGTCCGGTCGACGTGGCGGTCATCACGCTCAAGAACACCGCCAATGGCGCGCTGGCGGCCCTTTTGCCGCCGCTGCTCGGTCGGCAGACGATCATACTGACCCTGCAAAACGGGCTCGGCTCGGACGAGCTGCTGGCCTCGCTTTTTGGAGCAAGTCGTGTCGTCGGCGGGCTTGCGTTCATCGCCGCGGTGAGGGAATCGCCGGGGGAGATCCGGATTTATACGCCCGGATATGTGACCTTGGGCGAATTCCGGGGTTCGGCCAGCGACCGGGTGCGCTGGCTCGTGTCGCTCTTCCGGCGGGCCGGCGTCGAATGCCAGGCGGTCGACGATCTTGCCGGCGCGCGTTGGCGGAAGCTGGTGTGGAACGTTCCGTTCAACGGGCTGGCCATCGCGGCGGGCGGCGTGCCCACAGACCGGATACTGGCTTCGCCGGAATGGGAACGGGAGGCGAAGGCGCTGGTCGACGAGGTGGTTGGAGCGGCCTCCAGATTCGGCTACGTCATTCCCGCGGATTTCGTCGAACAGCAGTTCGAACAAACCCGGCACATAGGCGCCTTCCATCCGTCGAGCCTTGTCGATTATCTGGCGGGTCGCGAAGTCGAGGTGGAGGCGATCTGGGGCGAGCCCCTGCGCCGTGCGCGCGCGGCTGGAGCCGCAACGCCTCATCTCGAAAAGCTCTATGCGCGGCTCAAGGAGTTGACGGCCGGCCGGCGTCAGCCCGGCTGAGGCGCCCCGCGAGACGGCTAGATTTCCGGGATCGTTCGCCAATCCTCGTCTGGTGCGGTGTGCGCCCAGGGGCTGCCGTCCGGTCAACGGCCTGTTCCGGAATCGAGCGAGAAATCGCTTGGTGATGTCCCTGCTGGATGACATGCTGCTGCCCGATCCATGAGCAGACCCTCCTTCCTCCGACTCAACCACTCATGGTGGGTTCCGCTGCTTTGTTTCGGCGCGGCCTTTGCGGCGAGCCGGCTCGAGATCACCCGACAGCTTGAGTGGCGCACGCTCGACTGGCGCACAGAATATCGCAGTCTGTTCCAGCATCCCGTCGACGGGCGGCTGGCCCTGGTCCTTTACGAGGACAGCACTGATGCCGTGGTCGCCTGGCCGCCGGACCGGGGCTGGCACGGCAATTTCAACGAGCTGATCTCGATGTCCCATCCGGCCGTCGTCGCATGGGATGTGATCTTCGACGCCAGCCGGGAAGGCGGTGGCGACGCACGAATGGGCCTGGGCACCACGGCGGCGATTGAGCGTGGAACGCAGGTGATCGTCGGCGCAGGCACGGTCAATGAACAGCCGGACATCCTGCCGGGCGCTGCCGGGCCGACCGAGGCGCTCACCCAGGTCGAGGGTGATGCGAGCGAGATCGATGGGGACGATTATGCCACGGTTCCTTTTCCCGCCCTGCGCGCCGTGAGCCGTTACGGCATTGTCGACGCGCCGAAAGGCAGCGACGGCATCATCCGCGAGATACCCCTGGTGTCACGGGTCGGGAAGAAGATCTACCCCTCGTTTTCGCTTCAGGTCGTGATGAGCTATCTCCGCGTGGATCCAGGCAAGGTGAGGGTTTGTCCCGGCGACGCGGTGTACCTGCCGGAGAAGGGACGCATCCTGCGGATCCCGATCGC
>PMKA01000128.1 GCA_003157575.1 Opitutia bacterium | reverse complement strand
CAGCGAGACCTTCGTCGCTGCGTTGCGCCGACGCTACGATGTTCTGGTCGGTCTGTTTGTTCGCCGGGGAGATTATCGCGAGTGGGCCGACGGACAGTACTGCTACCCGTGGGAGTGCTATATCAGATGGAGCAGCGAGTTGAGTGCGCTGTTTCCCGGCCGCAAGGTGGGAGTGGTTTTGGCCGGGGACGAGGAGTTGCCGTTGCCCTTGTGGGCTGGACTTCCGGTCGTTCCCGCGACCGGGAGCGTCAACGAGGGGGGGCATTGGTTTGAGAGTTTTCTCGAGCTTGCGGCCTGCGATTATGTCGTTTCGCCTCCGAGCACGTTTTCCGCGTGCGCCGCATTTCTCGGAAACCGGCCGCTTTGGCCGTTGGTGGGCGCCGACCAGAAGCTGTGCCCCGACCAGATCATGCCCCGCCACATCTTCGACGCGCGTCGAGACGCAATCTTCTCGATTGCTGTGCAATAGAACAAGCACGCATGAATCCGCGACGCAGCGGAGTGTTCGAACCTGACTGAGGCGATTCAACAGGGCACTGGATTCCCCGCACGGAGGACGTTTCTTGGAGGAATGTGCGGTAGCGGCCCCGGCAAACGGGCTCGCCATGGAACCAGGAGGAGACTTTGCTCCTAAGAAGCGAAATGCCCAACCAGCTCGACATCCCCGTTGTGTTTTTGGTCTTCAACCGGCCCGAACTGACATCCCGGGTGTTCGCGCGGATCCGTGATGCGAGACCGACGACGCTCTTTGTCGTTGCCGACGGACCACGGCCGGACCATCCCGGAGATGCGGAGAAATGCCGCCGTGTGCGCGAGTTGATCATCCGGGGAGTTGATTGGCCCTGTGAGGTGATTCGGGACTTCTCCGAAATCAACCTTGGGACCGCCCGCCGGGTTCCGGAGGGGATCACCAACGCATTCCACATGGTGACGGAGGCCGTGATTTTGGAGGATGACTGCTTGCCTGATCCGACCTTCTTTCCCTTTTGTGCTGAGTTGCTCGAACGGCACCGCGATGATCCACGTGTTGGACAGATCGCGGGGGACTCGTTCTTGGAAGACTATTTGCCGACCAGCTCCAGCTATTACTTCACACAATATGCCTATTGTTGGGGATGGGCCACCTGGCGCCGGGCGTGGCGGCTTTACGACCACACAATGTCCCACTGGCGAGGGGAGGAGGCCGCGACATGGCTCAAAGAGCGGTTTCCAACAAGATCTGAGCAGCGGTACTGGGAGTATGTTCTTGCCGCCACCGCCGCAGGGAAGATTGCTGCTTGGGACTATCGTTGGACGATCTCGCTTTGGGCTAATAGGTGCGTGAATGTGGCACCAGCAGTCAATCTCGTGAAGAACATCGGTTTTGGCCCCGAGGCCACCAACACGTTCGATGGGAATTCGCCCGACGCTTTTGCGATGAAGTTCCCACTCCGGCATCCCGCGGCATTAATTCGTGACGAATCCGCTGACGAAGAGGCTGGGCGCCGGGTTTTCCGCTTGCCCTCCTTTAAGACTCGGCTCGCAAACCGGATCCGACGTTGGCTCAGGTAAGATGCAATCTCTCTATCACACGCGCGGTTTCTGGCGGGCCGGGGCGGCTCCGGTCTGGCATCATCTGCACAGGATGGTGTCCGATCCGGCCTACCGCGCGCTTCACCGGTTCAACCGGCATCTCCGGCGGGTTCCCCGCTTCACGCCGGCCACGGTGTTCTTCGGCGGGAAACCGATCCGGTTGTGCGACGGCCCCAGCTTCCTGAGCGCGTGGGATGAGATTTTCGTCCACCGCATCTACGACCTCGGAGATCTTCCCGCGCGTCCGCGGCTTGTCGATGCGGGGGCGAACGTCGGTCTGGCAGCCCTCTACTGGAGGTGGCGTTATGGGGAGATCCGTTATCTTGGCTTCGAGCCCGACCCGGACATCGCCGCGGTCTGCCGCGCGAATCTGGGTGCGTGGAACGTTCAGGGAAGCCTGATCGAAGTCGCGGTCGGCGCGCAGGCCGGCGAGGCGTGCTTTGTTCGCGACGGGGCGGACGGCGGCCGCCTCGCAGGTTCCGTTTCCGGAGGCGGAAGATCGGAGGTTGTTGTGAAGGTGGTGGATCTGCGGGAATATCTGGACGGCGCCATCGACCTTCTGAAAATCGACATCGAGGGAGCCGAGGCGGCGGTGCTGCCGGGATTGGGCGTCGCGATGGAGAATGTGCGTTCCCTGTTCGTGGAGTGGCATTGCCCTTCAGACGGCCCCAGCGGGCTGGGAGACGCCGTGAACATGCTGGAGCGATGGGGATTCACCGTCATGGTGCAGACCGTGTCATGGTCGGACCGTCCGTTTGCGGCTGCCCGTCAATCCGGGGCCTTCCGGCAGCAACTCAACCTTTACGCCTCCCGCCGATGAGAACCGCCGATGCCGGCCGTCGGGCGGGCCTGCGCCCGGCACGGACCATTCCGGGCTTTTTCGGCAACGGCCCCGGCGCCCGCGGATTGCGTATTCAAAAACCGGATCCATTGTTCATTGAGGCGGTGCGTCCGTGAAGATTCTTCATCTGAGCACGTATTCCGAACTGGGAGGCGCGGGTCGTGCCGCGGTCCGCCTCCACCGGGCGTTGTTGGCGCTGGGGGCGGACTCGAAGGTGCTCGTGCGCCTGGGAGCTGGCGGAATCCCCGGTGTTCTTGCGCCGAAGGGAGCCCGCGCCCGCCTGTGGGCGAAGGTGCAGCGGCGGTTCGACCGGATGTGGACGCTTTGGAACCCGCCCGTGGCTGGGAGGTCGTTCTCAGCCGGCTGGCTGCCGGACGGGATTCTGGGGCGCATCCGGGCGGAGAATCCCGACCTCCTTCATCTGCATTGGATCGCCGACGGATTCGTGCGCCTGGAGACATTGTCGCGGCTGCAATGTCCGGTCGTGTGGACGCTGCACGACACCTGGGCGTTCACGGGCGGATGTCACTACCCCGGGAATTGCGACCGGTTCAAGTCCGGCTGTGGATACTGTCCGGCGTTGAGCCGTCCGGCGGCGGCGGACCTGTCAAGCCGGGGCTGGCGGCGGCGGCGTGCCGTTTACGGCGGCATTGAACCATGGTTTGTAGCCCCCAGTTCGTGGATGGCGGAAACGGCCCGCAAATCGGCGCTGGTGGAGGCCGGGCGGGTGGTCCAAATCCACAACGGGATCGATCTCGGCGTCTTTTCCCCTGCGCTGCGCGACAAGGCGCGCAGCCGCTTCGGCCTGAACCCGGGCCGCCGGGTCGTGCTTGCGGGGGCGACGTGCTTCGAGATGGATCCTCGAAAAGGATGGAGCCTGCTTTGCGATGCACTCCGCCGTTTGGACGGATCAGGAACGGGGGCCGGCTGGGAATTCTGGATGTTCGGCGCAGGAGGCGGAGCAGGGGACATCCCGTCCGGTGTCAATTTGCGCTGGCTCGGCCAGATCGAGCAGGAAGCCGGTCTTGCGGAAGTCTACGCGGCGGCAGACGTCTTTGCCCTTCCGTCCCGCGAGGACAATCTTCCAAACACCGTGGTGGAGGCGCTTGCCTGCGGAACGCCCGTGGTCGCCTTCGATGTGGGCGGCCTGCCTGACATGGTCGACACCGGCGGCAACGGCATCCTTGTCGAGGCCTTCGATGCGGAGGCCTTTGCAGGTGCCCTCAGGCGGGTTTTGGAAATCCCGGACTCAGGCCCGATGCGCGCGGCAGCGCGGTCGGTGGCGGAGCGCAGGTTTGAGGCCTCGGCGATGGCCCGCGCCCACATCGAGCTGTACGAACGCGTGTTCAGGGCACATTCGGATCGGCACGGGGAACCGCCCGGGCATGGGTTGGCGATATAAAGACCGATTTGGCTTCCATGAACCGAAATCGAATCATCGTCGGGGTCCTCGGTTACGTCTGCTTTTCGGCAATCATCATCTGGCTCCTGCCGAGGCACATCGTGGTAGCTGAAGGCGACTTCGGCTACGTGGAGAGCGTTGCGGAGACGATTCGATCGGGCCACTTGGTGCGAAGCGATTGGCTGGCGCCCCTTAACCTTCCGCTGACCCTGCTGAGCGCGACCTTGTACAGCGCAACCGGGAATTTCTATCTGGCCACGGCCGGACTCGCGCTTGCCTGCGCGTTGGCGAACGGGGTTCTCATCTACGTCTGGCTCAGGCCGCTGCTGCCCCGGCATTGGGGAGGCGAGGCGTTGGCTTGGGCGGCGGCGCTATGTCCTGGCTGGCTCAACAAGGCCGTGGAATTTACAGGGGTGCCGTTTAGTATCGCCTGCACCGTCGGCGCCCTGATCGCTTGGCGGCAACGGCGCAGGTGGCTGTTTCTCATTGCGTTTGTGGCGGCATTTCTCAACCGGCAAAACGCGGTTTGCCTGCTCGCATTTCCAGCGATCGAAGCATGGAGGGAGTGGCGCCGGACCCGCCGGATCTGGACGCACGAGACTGCCATGGTCCTATTCGGAGTATTTTTCGTAGGTCTCGTCTCTATCGCGATACCGTTGAGCTATGCGGAGAGGACCGTCGCCCTTGAATGGGCAGCCGATTGGAGCGCGCAGAGGATCCTCGCGCAGGCCGCGCTTGGCGCGATTCTCTGCCTGGGGATTCGGGCGGGTTGGGACCTCTTTTCAGGCCGTCATCCAACGAAGCTGCTGGCGGCGAACTTTCGGAGCCCGGTGATTCCCTTGCTGGTTCTTTGCGGTGGCGCCTGGCTGTTGCTCAGAACGCCTGCCGAGTTGTCATGCCAGGCGCCTGGAATGGCGCCGTGGTCCGGCGTCATCGTCATGTTGTCGGCGGTTCTGGCTGCCGGATTCGTTGATCGAACCCGTACGTTGCCGCTCGAGGCGCTTGGTTACGTTGGACTCATGGTGACATTGCTTGTGATTCGCGGAGCGATTTGGGATTACTATCTGATCGAACCAGCCCTCGTGTTGGTGCTGAGGAACGACGGGTGTGTATGTGCTCGGGGCGCCAAATTGCTTCATGTCGCGACTCTGGCGGCGTGCGGGTGCTATGCGATTTTGCTCGGGCGTCATATCCGGCTTATCGAAGAGCGGTTTTCAGCCTATGAACTGGGTGTGCGTTCCGGACAGGTGCAGGTTTCGGAGGCTTCTGTCGCACCCTATAGCTGGCTGGGCTGGAAGTTGTTTCATTATTCTCAGCGCCGTGCGTCCGCCAGACCTGACTTGGCGGATTTCCTGCACTACGTGGAACAGGGGCGGAGCGCAGTGGTCGGGGGCAGACTGGTCACCTTCCCTTCGTGGTCCGGGCGATCGATTCACCCATCAGGTGAGCTTTGGCCGCTACCGGCGGGTTATGAAGACCGGAGGTTCCCTCTTTCCAATGAGGAGTGGCGGGAGTTCCTTAGCGGAAAAAGCGGGTGAACAGGGGTGCCACGGGCTTGCGTTCGGAGCCCGGTATCGAGTTCTCTGTGTTACTGATGACTGATGTCTCGGCCCTGCTTGTTGTCATCCCGACTCTTGGCACGTCACCCCATCTGCCGTCGGTGATTGACGACGTGGGGCAGGTCTCGCGCCTTGCGGGAGTGACTGCAGTTCTCGTGGCGCCCGAATCGTCGTGTGGTGCGCTGCGGAAAGAGTGGCCTGGAATCCCGGTGATTTGCGAGACTCCGGGCGGTGGCATGTATGGGGCCATCAACCTCGGCGCGGAATCGCTGGCGGACTGGGACTGGCTGACCTGGATCAACGACGACGACCGCCTGCTGCACGGGTTCGAAGACCTTTGGCGGTGCGCGCAGGCTGCGCCGGCTGCCGCCGACGTCTGGTACGGGGAGGTGGATTATATCGGGCTCGAAGGCGGCAAACTGGCCGCAATGCCCGTCTGCCGGAGGCCGGTCGACGTGCCGGCGCTGCTCGCCGCGGGCCTGGCGCCGTTTACGCAGCAGGGCGCGCTCATCAGCCGCGACCTCTGGCGCAGGATCGGCGGGATGGACGCATCGCTGCGCATTGCCGGTGACTTCGATTTCTGGATACGGGCGGCGGCATCGGGCGCCCGCTTCCGCTTTGTGCCCGGGACCGTGGCCGCCTACCGCATGCGGCCGGGGCAATTGTCGGGCGGGGTGGCGCAGGCGCGGCGGGAGGAGGAGGCCGTCCTGCGAAGGTGCAATCTCGCGGTCGGCCGGGCGCGCCGGTGGATGGCCTCGGTCCGCTTCCGCGCGGCGAACCTTCCGAGGATCATTCAGCGGATCCGGCGCACCGGCCGCCTCCGGAGCAGGCAGATATATGCGCATTGAAACCATGCGAACCGTCGCGGTCATCAATGCAATGAAATCCCGGCGGCCCACCGGCATTGGAATCGCCGGCGATGGCGTGGCGCAGTTGTTGCCGGCCGGCGCGGCGATGACCAGCCCGCGGTTGGACCGCTTGTTCTCCGCGGTGAACAACAAACCGCTTCCCGGCCCGGGACGGGCGCTTCTCCGGCTTCTGCTGGTGCAGTGCGCCCCGTTCTTCTTTCCGCGGAATGCGCGGCTGATCTTCACGTCACACAATGCGCCGTTGTGGCGGACCGGCCGGCACGCGATCATCCTTCACGATACAATTCCCCTGCAGTTCCCGGAGCAGGCGCCGGCCCAGTCGCGGTATTTCCGGCGGGCGCTCCCGAGGGCTTTGCGCTGCGCCGAACGGATCGTGGTCATTTCTGCCGCGACGCGCGACGATTTCGTCGCGCGGGGCTTTGCCGCGGTGCAGGCGGCGACCGTCATTCCTTCCTTTTCCGCGGCCCTGGGCCGTGAGGCGGCGAATCGGGCGGTTGCGAGGTCAAGAAACGAGCTCCTGGTCGTCGGTCCGCGGTACGCCCACAAGAACATCGATGTCGTGCTTGCTGCCCTCGTGAAGCTCAACGAGGCGCCGCCGGCGCCGTGGCGGCTTACGCTCGCCGGGGCGGACCGTCTGCTTTGGGCGAAGCCCTGGGGCGGGCTGGAGTTCTTCGAACGGCGCGGCTGGGTGCGCACGATCGCGCATGTGGACGAGGCTGAACTCGCCGCGCTCTACGCCGGGGCGACGGCCCTGGTCTATCCGTCGCTGGCCGAGGGGCAGGGGCTTCCGCCGCTGGAAGCGATGGCCGCAGGCTGTCCCGCGATTTGTTCCGACCTTCCGGTGCTGCGCGAGACCTGCGGCGATGCGGCGGTCTATTTTCCCGCAACGGACGCCGCTGCGCTGGCGCGGTTGATCGCCGGGGTGGCCGCCGGAGCGGACGAGGCCGCGGCAGCCGGGCTTGCCGCTGCGGCGCGGGAAAGGCTTGCGGGCTTCAGCCGCGAGGCCCTCGGCGCCCGGTGGCGTGAGTTTCTGGAGGCGTGGCAATGAACCCCGGATTGCGCATGCCGGATGCCGTTCCATCGGCCAGACGAGAGTGGATTCTGCCGGTTGCGGCCGGCTTGAGCGTTGCGCTGCTCCAGTTCTGGTTTGTGGCCGTCACCGGAACAGGCGTGCCGGTTGACGACCAATGGGAGGTGGAAGGGGCGCAGCTTTATCCGTTGTTCAGCGAGGGAATGCTCCGGTTTGCGGATCTCTGGCGGGCGCACAACGAGCATCGGATTCTTTGGACGAAGCTGGCCGACACCGTGTTGTTTTCCGTGAACGGGCAATGGGATCCTTTGGTGCAGTTGTTTGCGATCATCGGCTTGCGCGCTGTCGTGGCCGGCGGGCTTGCGGCGGCCCTGGCGAAGCGCGCGGAGGAAGGAATGCGGCTGGCAACCTGCCTGGTCGTCGCCTGGTTGTTCCTTCCGCATCTGGCGTGGCACAACGTGATCTGGGGTTTCCAATCCCATGTGTATTTCTCGCTCGGATTCTCGTTGCTGGCGTTTTGGTTCTTCGCCGACGGGCCGTTGACTCCGCCGCGGTGGGCTGCCGGAGTCGCATGCGGGGCCGCGGCGCAACTGGGCATGGCGGCCGGGGCGTTTGTCCCGGTCGCGCTGTTTGCACTTGTGATCCTGCGGCTCGCAGGGCTGCGAAGTCGTGCAGCCGGCCTGACGGCCGGCGAGGCAGCTTCCAATGCCGCGCCCGCGGGCGGACTAGGGATTTGCGGCGACTGGGGCCGGCCCATGACCACGCTCCTTTGGCTCGGGCTGGGCGCGATACTGCTGGGCGGCATGGCTGCGCTGCTTGGCGCAGGAGTCCCTGGAAACGAGGCGCTTCGCGCAAAGACTGCGGGGGCGTTCCTCAAAGCGTTTGGTCTCGGGCTCGCGTGGCCCTATCCGGGCAACCCATGGGTGGGGCTTGCGGCTTGTCTGCCGTTTGGCCTCGTTGTGGTGCTCCGGCTGACGGGCAGGAGGAAGCCTGCGGCGGGCGAGGACTACGTCTTGCTGATGGGCTTTTTCGCGCTTGCGGCGGCCATTGCGCAGGCGGCGATGCGTGGCGGTGGCGATGAGTTTGCGGAGCGCGTGCCTTCGCGTTATGCGGAGTTTTTTGTCCCCTGGGTCCTGGCGAACTGCTGGTGCGTCTGGTCGGTCTGTGCTGCAGCGGCTCCCGGCCGGAAGTTTTTGATCCGCGTCGGTGGAGCGGCGTGGCTCGTGCTGCTGCTCTCGGGCTGGCTTGCGGCGACCGCCGAGACCTGGCGCGGAATCGTGCTGCCCCGCATGGAATACCAGGCCGTGCCGGCCCAGCTTGCGCGGGCCTACCAGGCGACGGGCGATGCCCGCGTGTTTGCCGGGTATCCGCGCCTTCTTGTGGCCAGCCAGAGTCCGGAGACTTCCATGTGGCCGGTCCTTCGGGATCCGCGGATGCGAGGGAGGCTCCCGCCGGCTTTGCAGCCCGGGCTCCCGATGGGGTGGATGTCGACCGCGGTGCGCTGGATGTGCCGGCATCATGTCGCGATCCTGCTTTCGTCAATATTGCCGGTGCTCTTGCTGGTCGTCACAGGAGTTTGCGATCTCAAGCCGGGGGCCCGATCACGAGGGTCTCCGGAAGCGAACCCTACGTGACGCCACTGTTGGGTTGCGGTGCGGTTGCGACGGATCAGACTACCGTGTGCCTTGGCATCCGAGCGACCGCAACTTTCCGTCATCATTATTGCCTACAAGTCCCGCGACGAAATCGGGCCGTGCTTGGCGTCGATCCCGCAACGGCTCGGTGTTGATGGCGGGGAGGGGGATGTCGAGGTGCTTGTGGTGGACAATTCTCCGGGCGATGGCGCCGGCGAGATCGTGCGGAGCGATTTTCTCTGGGTACGGTATCTTGCTGCTCCGGGAAACCTCGGTTTTGGCCGCGCGAACAACCTCGGCTTTGCGCAGTCGTCGGGTGAACAGGTCCTTTTTCTTAACCCCGACACCGTCAGCAACGCGGCGGCGCTGGAGCATTGCGTGCGGCGTCTTCAGACCGAACCTGGCATCGGCCTGATCTCGCCGAAGCTTGTGCTCGCGGACGGTTCAATGGACCCTGCCTGCCGGCGCTCGATTCCGACGCTTTGGGACGGGTTTTGCCGCGCAAGCGGTCTGGCGGCGGCGTTCCCGCACGCGAAGCTTTTCGCCGGCTACAATCTGACGCATCTGCCGGTTGACGGGACCTATGACGTCGGCGCGATCAACGGTGCGTTCATGATGGCCCGGCGCGAGGTCCTTGAGCGCGTCGGGTTGTTTGACGAGGCGTTCTTCATGTACGGCGACGATCTTGACCTCTGCATCCGCGTGGCCCGCGCTGGCTATCGGATCGTGTACGACGGGCGTGTCGCGATCACACACCTCAAAGGCGTGAGCGTGGGAAAGGATTACGAGCGCATGGCCCGCGCGATCTTCGATGCGAACAGGGACGTCTATTTGAAGCATTTCAACCCCCGCGGCTCGCGCTTCGTCGCCTTGAAGTACCGGTTGGCGTTCGGTGCATGGAAGACGCTCTCGCTCGTCCGGGCGCGCTTACGCGGTTACCGGCATGTGAAGCCAGTCTAGCGGTGCGGCAAACGGGATACGGTGCCGTGTTGATCCATCATTGCGACCCATCGGGCGGGTCACGGAAGAACGACAGGTGCTGTTTTTCCAGCCAACGAAGGTGCGCCGCTACCTCTGGTGAAGCAGGCGACGGCGAATAGACCGCAAAACCGGAGGATCTGTTTGCAGCGTCGAGATCATGCGTCCGGAGGTAGCTGACGGCCCACTGCTTTTTTGCCTCCGCGATGGCCGCTCCGTAGCGTTCTGGCTTGAGATCGCTCCAGATGACACAGGATAGCGCCAGCCAGCCGACAATGAATGCGGACCGGAATCCGGGACCCCTGGATGCCCCGATTCCTTCAAAGGCCAGGACCAATCCACATAGCGCCGGCGTCATGAGCGTGGCATACCGCCACATGAATGCAGCCTGCAAGGTGATTGGCAGGCGGCCGATCGCGGTCAATACTGCGTACACGAGCGAAGTCCCGATGAGAACAAACACGGCCTGAAGCCGGGGCGTTGCTCGGCGCCTCCAGATCGCGGTGGCGGCGACAACAAATGCTGCGGTCACCAGGGACAGCATCGCGAATCCGACGATCGTCGAAGGAATGGAGATCGTCCGCCATCCGATCAGACCGGTGAACATGAGGGCGCAGAAACGCGGGTAATCCCACCATTCCGGCACGGGAAACCTCCAGCCGGGCACGGCGGGATTCCAGTGATATCCCAGTGCGAAGCCCGCTGATGCGACGGCGAGTACGATCAGGATTGCGAGAAGCTGGCGTCTTCCCGTCGGCGCCGCGGCGTTTCCCGGGCGCAGCAGCAGCAGGAAGGCAAGACACACGACAACCGGGAAGCAACAGGAGCCGAACCCGGTGAACAGGGCCAGTGTTCCGAAAACGCAGGCTCCAATGATCCGGCACGCCGGGCCGGCCGGCCCCCAGACATACGCCAGAAGCAGGGTGAGCAAAAGTGGGAGGATTGAATGGGCGAGATTTGGCGTGAGAACCATCGTCTCCCAGTGGATCGGGCTGAGGATCAGCAGGGGGAACGAGGCGTCGATCCAGGAAAGGTGTCCGCGCAGCCGGACCGCCAGGGCGATTGCAACGATCGTTGCGAGAGAAAGCACCACGAAAGCGGCCCAGGCTTCCGAACAGTTGTTCCATCCTGTGGCGTTGAACAGAAACCAGTCGATGACACCCCCGAGGCCCTGGCGGTGCGGCCCATGCTGCCAGAAGAAACAACTCAACGGACCACGTCTTTCGAAAAGCGGCCGGAGAAAATCCCACTGATCCTCGAAAAAGACGTTCACTGCGTCGGCCTCCACAAAACCGGCCAGCCGTATCAGGCAGACGACGAACGCCCCGGCCACGAATGCCACGCAGGGCAGCCGCTGGCGGGCGCCCCCAGGTTCTTGGGCCGTTTCACCGACCGGGGTGGTCATGGGGGAAATGAGCCGGACCATGGCGTGGGTGGCGAGCCCGAAACACGGGCGGCCGCTCCTGCAGGGTCTGCTTCATTCGGCGGTGTTGCGCCAGCGCACAAGGGTCAGCAGGAGAATCTGCAGATCGAGCCAGAGCGACCAGTTCTCGATGTAATAGATGTCATACTGGATTCGCTGGTCCAGCGCGCTTCCCCCGCGCAGACCGTTCACCTGCGCCCAGCCGGTCATGCCCGGCTTCACGAGGTGGCGCGGCAGGTAGTGCGGAATCGCCCCGGCGAGCTGGTCGACATGGTGTGGCCGTTCGGGCCGCGGTCCGATCAGGCTCATCTCGCCGCGGAGCACGTTCCAGAATTGCGGAAGCTCGTCCAGATTCCATCGGCGCATGAAGCGGCCGAGCCGAAGCAGGCGCGGATCGCCGGGCCGGGTGCTCACCTGCTCGTCGTCGCTGCCGGCCGCGTCAGGCGTCATGCTGCGCAGCTTGTAAAGGGTGAAGGGCTGGTGTCCGGCGCCCACCCGCGGCTGGCGGAAGAAGACCGGGCCGCCGGGCGACTCGCGTTTGATGAGCACGGCCAGCAACGCCACCACCGGGGCCGACAGGACGAGCCCGAGCACGGAGCCGACAAGATCCATCCCGCGCTTGATGGCCCGGTTGAAGAGCTTGTTGATCGCCAGATCCTCGATGCCCAGCACCGGCACCCTGCCAAACGTCTGAAGCCGCAGGCCAGAGACGAAGATCTGGAACACCGAGGGAATGATCTTTAACTCGACATAGGAGCGCTCGCAAAGCGTGACGAGCCGCGCCAGATCGGCGCGCGGCATGTCGAGGCGGACCGCGATGAGGATGTCGATCTCGTGGCGCTCCAGCAGCCCCGGCAGATCGGCAAACCCGCCGAGCGAGGGCAGCCCGGCTGAGAAGGGCGGGCGGCTCGATTCGTCTGAGGGCAGATCGACGATTCCGACGAGGCGGAAGGGATGTGCGGCGCTTTGTTGAATATCGGCCACGAGCACCTGGGCTTCATTGGTCCATCCCAGAAGGGCGACCCGCTGCTGGATGCGCGTGCGCAGCCTGGGAGAGACGATCAATGCGTAGAAGACGCTGCGCCACGCGTAGAGCAGGGTCAGGACGCCCGCGCAGGCGAAAACGACAAACAGCCGCGAGATGGGCGGACTGAACTTCAGCACGAGCGAGAGCCCGAGATACGCGAACAGCCAGAACGCCGTGCCCTTGAGGATGATGTTCAACGCGTGGTAACGGCGCAGGAGCAGGCGTTCGTCGTAGAGATTGAGGTGCGCGAAGGCTCCCAGAAGGAAGGCCGTGCCGAGAAACAACAACGGGAGATAGTCGCGAAGGCGGGCGCCTTCCACTTCGATGAACATCGATCCGATCGGCGTGTGGTAGCGCAGGCCGTAGCCGATCAACAGACCCGCGAACACGCACGCCGTGTCGCCTGCGACCAGCAGGAGCGGCAGCGTGCGATGGCGGAGGTTCTGCGGAGCGGGTCCGTTCATCTCATTTCGCGATTTCCCGGGTTGTGGCGTTGGGTGCGGTCTCGTTCATGGTCTTGAGCAGCAGACGATCGGAGAGATAACCTTTTTCCGGGAAAAGAAACGAGGCGTATCTTTCGGCCACGAGGTTTTCAGGATATATATACACATCGCGCAGGATGAAACCGTCCTGGTTTCGCGCCATGATGCTGTAGCCGGGACGTTCGTTGCGTCCGAACCGCACCAACGCGGCCTCGCCGCCGACGGACGCCGTCAGCAGTTGCGCGAACGACTGCCGGTGCGCGGCGATCCTCCGCCGAAGGGCTGCGGCGAACGCCGGCTGCTCCGCGTCGAGAGAGGCCGGGATCGCGTCATCGCGCCAGGCGACATAGAGCTCCTCCCACGGATCGGGCGCGCCCGCCTTGTCCGGCACATAGGTCCGCCGTTCGATCGCATCGAGCTGCTGAAAGAAACGGCGCTGGTCGGGCGAACCGCAGCAGACAAGCGTCGCCACGTCGGCGGAGCGACTGGCCCACCAGCCGGCCAGCGCGGCGACATAACGGATCTGTGCCTGTTCGGAAACCGTCAGCGGCTCCTCCTCAATCCAGCGGCCGGCGAGGCGTTGCAGGGAGTCCGCAATCCGGCCGCGCCAGGCCGCGCGCTCGGGCGTGTCCCAGCGGGGCGAGCTCATTGCGTGGGGATCGTTTGCCCACTCCAGGGCGAATGCGATGGATGCCGCGGTTTCATCGTGCTCGAGCAGGCTCAGCCCGAGGCCGAGATACACGCCAGCGCGGTAGGGGGAAAGCCGCGCGGAGGCGCGGAAATGCTCCTCCGCCTCAAGCGGCCGCTGCGCCAGAAGCAGCCAGCCCAGGTTGAAATGGCAGTAGTCCTGGTCCGGGTCGACCCGCAAGGTCCGCTGAAGAACC
The DNA here is from genome assembly GCA_003157575.1 of Opitutia bacterium. Lineage (GTDB taxonomy): Bacteria > Verrucomicrobiota > Verrucomicrobiia > Opitutales > Opitutaceae > Fen-1467. Next base: position 2,707 of record PMKA01000128.1, on the reverse strand, counting down.
TCGCAGCAGCGGTCATGGGCGCGCGCCTGTTCCACAGCATTGTCCGCCCTGACGTATTCCTCCGCATGGAACGCCGCGATCTGGGTCGGATAGAACGGATTCAAGGGAGCCGTCGCGGCAGCATGCGCGGCCCCGACTAGAAACGCGTCGCTGTCGCCGGCCTCCCGTGAGTTGGCGGCCTCCCAGAACAGCTCCCGGGCACGCAAATCCGGCACAAGCGGGCATACGATTGCGGCCAGACACGCGAGCAGGAGTCCTCCTGCGACACGTGCGGCCGTCGCAGAAATTGCGGGACAGCCGGCCGCAGCAGTGGCCGGGTCTTCAGAAGAGACCCGCAGCATGATAAGCAGAGCGGCGACCGTGAACATGAACCAGGGAACATCGAGCTGGGAATCGAAGAGCGAAAACACGGCATAGCCGGCAAATGCGATCAACGTGGCCTGTGCGCGAAGATGAGCGGCCGGGAACAGCACAGGCGGTCCGCCGGCCATGGCGCCCGGGCGAAGGCCGGGCCCGCCCGAGGCGTTCGAGCGTCCCGGGAACATCGGAAGGATTTCAATGCCGAGCTTGACGATGCCGGCGAGCAAAAGGACGAGGGCCGCGATGCCCGCCGCACCGAGCTCGGCCCAGATTTGCGCCGGCGCGTTGTGCAGTTGGAGCGCGTTGTCGGTGCCGCCTGAAAGCCGGGCCCGGTACCGCGGATAGACCAATGGAACGGCCCCCGGACCGTAGCCGAGAAGAGGCCGGTCGCATCCCATCAACCAGCCGGCCTGCACCATGGCTGCGTGCTGCCGGTTGCTTTCCGTCGCAATGCCGCTCCACCGCCGGTTGAGAATCAGGTCGTTCAGGCGGGGGTCGAAGGCGATTGCGAGCGCTGCCGCGGCAAGCGCGCAGCCCGCGATCAGGAGGCGCCGGCGAAGGGAGAGGGCGGAATTGAAGAGCCAGATCGTCGCAGCACAGGCGAGCATCGTGACGACAGCCGCAGCGCCCCCACGGCTGCTGGTGGTCGTGACGAGCACCAGGGCAAGCGCGGCGGCAGAAAGCCGGAGGCGGCGCCACCGGCGGGGTCCGGTGATTGCCAGCACCGTGAGCCAGGGGGCGCTCAACACCGCCGCTCCGGCGGTGTAAAGCGAATGCCCGAAAGGCTCCAGATTACGGATACGGAGTGCATCCCGCAAGGGCGAGCCGGCCGACAACGCCGGCAGAACATCCGCGAACAGCCAGAGGAGAAGACTCACTGCGACAAACAGGAGCATCAACGCACCGATCGTCTCCCCGAGGAGCGCAGTTCGCCGCTGGCGCGCAGAGGCGTCGCGTTCAATCCAGTCCAGGCCGAGATAGGCCAGGCTGACCCCGGAAACAGGGATCAGCGCCAGGTTGAGGCTCTGCGGCCGGAACGGGCTCAAGAGCGCGGCGATGACGTTTGCCGCTGTAAACAGCACGAGCCCTCCGTCCAGCCATCCCCCGAAACGCGCAAGGCGCGCCGTGCAGAGCAGCATTCCCGCCAGCGCACCAACCGGCGCGATCAACAGGATCTGCCAGTAGAAGAACCACGGCCACTGGTAAAACCGGGTGGCGCCGTTGGCGCTCAGCGAAAGGGCGGCGAACGCCGCGATCGCGAGCACGCAAAGAAAAGCGGGGATCTTCGTTGGCAGCGAGCCGGGGCGGGCCGTGATCATATGGCGCCCCGATCACAAACGCACTGGGGCCCGGCCGCAAGACCTAGCGCCCCGCAAAGAAGGGTGTGGGGGCCGGCGGCTAATCACCGCCGGCTACCCGATTCGGCGTCACGTCTTACCGAGTTTCTTAAGGATGCTCTTCGCCAACATCTCGTTGATTTCCGAATGCCGCGGCACGGGCTGAGCCAACTTGGACTCAGAATTCTGGTACCAGTCGTGTCTGCCGCCGTGTCGGATGAACTTCGCTCCGAGAGATTCGATCTGCTGAATCAGATCGCGCCGCTTCATGCGACCTCAAGCTGCGCGTGTTTTCGAACGTTCGGGATAACACCTGACGTAAGATCTTGGAAAAGATCCATCAAGTGATCTTTGAGATCTTCCAGCGACATGCCCTGCGTCAGATAGTCCGGATAATCGTCCAGATAGCCGATGAAGAACTCGCCGTCTAGCCAGTAGGTGTAGCCTGTCGTTTTCATTGAGCCAACGCACGAATCATGGGCATTCCAGTTGGAATGTCAACGGAGCTGGATCCGCTGAACGCTACCAGCCTGCCATGAGGACGGCGGGCATGGATCGTGCGCACGCACGAGGCGTGACCCAGCCGCCGAACCATCGGTAAAAAACAAAACGCATAAGACGCACCAGTCCGCGCAAGGGCTCGCCGTGCCTTGCCGTAGCCTTCCCGACCTCCGAAGTCTTGGCGAAGGAGGTGGCGAAGGCAGGCTATCGCGGCACACGACCTTCTGGGTTCGGCTCCCTTTTCATTCGTAGGTAAATGGGAATGTGACTTTCCCGGTGACCGGGACAGGCACCCCATTCTTGGTAGCTGGCTTGAAAACCATACGGCCGATCGTGCCCAAAGCCGAGCCTCCAAAGGCCGGTTCAGTGGCGCTCTCAACCTTCGCTTCTTCGACATAACCGTCAGCTTTCACTTTGAATGAAACAGTCGCACTGCCGCTTACGCCTCGCTCAATCAAAAATGGTGGAAACACGGTGAGAGGCATAAAACGTGGCACCGGTGCACGATC
>PMKA01000029.1 GCA_003157575.1 Opitutia bacterium | reverse complement strand
TCTTCCGCTACTGGGAACGAAAAACGGCTATTTTAGGGGGGTGTCGCTGCGCAAGTAGCTGTGCTGCAACGAGAGGATTTTCAAAAGTGCGTGTAGTCCCGACCAAGCCCCTTCCGGAGACGACGAGAATCAGGCAAACCGCCTGCATGTTCCTGAGATGTCGGACGCGCCGGAAGGATGGGAAAATCGGGCCAACTGCAAGAAGGCAGGCGCGATCCGATCAGCCCGCCCACCAACGGAGAGATCGGCAATCGAGATTCCCTAAGAAAAGGGGCGGAGCCCTCGGAAGGTGCTCCGCCGCCTTGTTTACGTGCTCTTCCCAACGCGGACTATGCGGGTGTCCCGTTCAGTCCCTCCGTTAGGGGCTGTTGCGCCTGCGGTGGGCGAAGCGGGCTATTCCGAGCGTGGCGACTGCGACAAGGAACCACCAGCTCGGAGCGCCGCCGCCACCGCCGCTTTTCGTGGGCTGGGTCGCCGCACTGACCGTGAGCGTTGCCGCGTTGCTGGTGACGCTCTTGATCACATTGGTGACGGTGACGGTATAGCTTCCGGCATTGGACGCCTGGGCGCTCGAGATCGAGTAGGAACTGCTGGTGGCGCCGCTGATTGCCGCGCCGTTGAAGTACCACTGATAGCTGAGCGTCGGATGGCCGGTTGCCGTAACCGAGAACGAGACCGAGGCCCCTGCGGTCACTGTCGCGCTTTGCGGCTGGCTCTGGATTGCGGGGGCTGCGGCCAGGACTCCAAGACGGATTGTGTGGTTGTCGGTGTCGGCGATGTAGAGGTTGCCGCTGCTGTCCGCGACGATTCCCGCCGGTTGGAAGAAGCGAGCGGCGGAGCCGAGCCCGTCGGTGCTTCCGCTTGTCCCCGCGAGGCCTGCCAGCGTCGTCACGGCGCCGGTCGACGGGACGACCTGGCGGATGGTGAAGTTGCCGGTATCGCCGACGTAGAGGTTGCCGGAGGCGTCGATCGTGATCGCCGAAGGACTGTCAAAGGTCGCAGCGCTGCCGGTGCCATCGGCCCCGCCCGAATAGCCCGCGTGTCCCGCGATCGTCGTCACCACTCCGGACGAGGTCAGCTTGCGGACCGTGTGATTGTCAGTGTCGGCCACATAAACGTTGCCGCTGCTGTCAGCCACCAGATCGGTGGGGCTGTTGAACAAGGCAGCAGTGCCGGTGCCGTCGACGCTGCCCGCGGCGCCCTTTGAGCCGGCGACGGTGCTGACGACGCCGGTTGAGAGCACGAGCTTACGGACGATCTGGTTGTTCGTGTCGGCAATGTAGAGATTGCCGCTTGCGTCAACGGAGAGGCCCTGCGGGCCGTGGAACAAGGCAGCGCTGCCAACGCCGTCGGCATTGCCCGCCACGCCCGCCTGGCCGGCGATCGTGCTTACGACGCCGGCGGAGGTCATCTTCCGCACCGTGTTGTTGAGGGTGTCGGCGATGTACGTATTGCCGGATCCATCGATGGCGATACCAGAGGGCCGGTCGAATTGGGCTGCGGTCCCGCTGCCGTCAGCAGTGCCCGCCAGCCCGGCGCGGCCGGCGATGGTGGTCACCACACCGGCAGCCGTAACTTTCCGGATCGTATTGTTGTCGGTATCGGCGACGACGACGTTGCTGCTTGCGTCCACAGCCAGGCCCGAAGGATACCAGAATCGGGCGGCGCTGGCGGTCCCGTCTGCGCTTCCATAGACCAGGGCGCTTCCGGCGAGCGTGCTCACGGTCAACGGTGACGTGATCGATACGGTCGCTGTCGTCGAGACCGTTGTTGTGGCCGAATTGAGGCCCGTGCTTGTGCCGTCATAGGCGCGCACCCGGTAATAATAGGCCGTGCCCGGATTCAGCCCGGCGATGCCCAGCTCGGTGACGTTGTGCACATCGAGCGCTTGATAGCCCGTGACGAAGCTGGAGAAGGCACTGTCGGTCGAGACGTCGAGATAATAGCCTGTCGCCCCGACAACGGGACTCCAAACTGCCTGGAATCCGGTGGCCACGACCGCCTCAGCAGGATCGGAGGCAGGAGCTGCGGGATTGACCAGCAGGGTTTGCGTCGCCGTTGCCGTCGAGTAGTCGGCCGTATCGTCCGGGGTGAACGTCACGCTCAATGTCTGGCTGCCCGGCGTGAGGATCGTTGCCGCAGCCGGTGTGTAGGCGAACGAACCTGAGACGCTTGCCGTCGCGTTGAGCTGGGTTGACGAAAGCGCGGTGCCATAGGTGATTGCCGCAGGCGCCGGCCACGTGATCGCCGGCGTCGTCAGGTTCACATTCACCACCTGCGTCGCCGCCGCCGTGGAGTAATCCGCCGTGTCGGTCGGTGTGAATGTCACGCTCAGGGAATGCAGACCCGCAGCCAGCAACGTTCCTGCAGCGGGGCTGTAGGAGAAGTCGCCTGCAACATTGGCGGTCGCGTTGAGCTGGGCCGCCGACAGGAGGGTTCCGTAACTGAAATTGGCCGGAGTCGCCCACGTGAGGGTCGGAGCAGACTTCTGGACCGTGGCAACTCCCGCCACGGTGGCCGTCCAACCGGTGGTGCCCTGGGCGTAGCTGACTGTTGTCAGATTGCTGTCACCGCTGAAGGCGGTCGTTCCCACAGTCGGAGCGTTGCCCTGGAAGCTGAGCGTGTTAAGAACCGCACAGTCGGTGAAGGCGCCTTCGTCGATGAGGGTGACGCTGCCAGGGACGACCACGGTCGAGAGATTCACACTGCCGGCGAACGCCCCGGTTCCGATATGGGTGACACAGGATGGAATAACGAACGACGTCCGGATCCTGAAATTCGGGGAGGAAGACGATCCTGGCGCCGTGACAAGAGCGCGGGCGGGTTGAAGCATCTGTGGCACCTGTTCGTTCGTTCCTGAGTAACCCGGCGGGAACTGGACGAGCGTGGTGAGCGTGATGTCATACAAGACGCCGTCGACGCTCGCATACGCCGTGTTTCCAGATTCAACGCCGATCGCGGTGAGATCCGAGCAATAGGCGAAGGGGCTGGCCCCGATGCTTGTGACCCCAGCCGGGATTGTGACCGTGACCAGGCTCGAGCAACCCGCGAACGCGTTGTCGCCGATGCTCGTGAGGCTCTCAGGCAGGGTGATGGCGGAGAGACTCGTGCATCCGTCAAACGCGTCCGCGCCAATGGTCTTTACACCGGAGGAGATCGTCACGCTGGTCAAGCCCGTGCACCCGGAGAAGGCCTGGTCTCCGATGCTGGCGACACTGGCCGGAATCGTGACACTGGTAAGTTCGGTGCAACCCGCGAATGCCGATTGCCCGATGCCTGTCACGGCCTTGCCGTCAACCGAGGAGGGGATCGTGATCGCGCCAGCCAACCCGGCGCTCCCTGTTATCGAAACCGTACCATCGGGGTTTGTCGTTGTCGCATACCCCGTCACGAGGATGCGCGTAGACGCCGACGCCGACGTGTAATTGGCCGTGTCAGTCGGAGCAAAGGTCACGTTCAATGTCTGCTCACCGAGGCCCGGCACGGCGCCGGCATTCGGAGCATAGCTGAACGTGCCCGCGACATTGGCGGTGGCGTCAAGCTGAACCGCAGACAGCGGCGTGCCGTAGGTGATCGCCGCAGGCGCGGTCCAGGTGACCACCGGCGTGGCCGGGTTGACGCTCAGCGAGCGCGTGGTGGTGACGCTTGTGTAATTCGTCGCATCGGCCGGCGTAAAGGTGACGCTCAGCGTCTGCGCGCCGGCGGAGAGCACGGCAGCGGCGGCCGGTGTATAGGCGAATGAGCCCGCGACATTGGCTGTGGCATTCAACTGGGCCGCAGACAATGCGGTGCCGTAGGTGATTGCCGCAGGCGCAGTCCACGTCACCGACGGTGTGGCCGGGTTGACGGTCAACGAGCGCGTGGTGGTGACGCTTGTGTAATTCGTCGCATCGGCCGGCGTAAAGGTGACGCTCAGCGTCTGCGCGCCGGCGGAGAGCACGGCAGCGACGTCCGGTGTATAGGCAAATGAGCCCGCGACATTGGCTGTG
>PMKA01000406.1 GCA_003157575.1 Opitutia bacterium | reverse complement strand
GTGAACAGTATTGGGGCTAGGCGCAAAGGGATCGCGGCGCCTGCCAGGCTGCCGCAGTTTCCTCGCCCATGTTCTCCGATGCGGATGGGACCTGTTCCGAAAGGGACTCGCGGAGCATCCGGGCCAGGCGGCCGATTTCCAGCGGCTTGACCACAAAACCGCTAAGCTGCAGCCCCGCATAGCTCCTCATGACCTCGTCTTCGCTGTATCCGCTGCTCAGCCACACGGGGAGGCCGGGCTGCCCGGTGCGCAGCCGCAGGACGACTTCGGGTCCGCCGATCCCCGGGATGGTCGCATCCAGGAGAACGCCGCGGATCGTACGCGACGAGCGTCGGAAGCAATTCAGTGCCTCCTCTCCGTCCGCGGCCAGGAGGACCTGAAATCCGAGGCGGGAGAGCAATGTTGAGGCGGTGTCGCGGGCGGTCTTGTCGTCGTCGACCACGAGCACCGTCCCCGAACCGTTCCAGCTGATTTCCATCGGAATCACGTCACCGCGCGGCCCGGCCATGTCCGCCGGCAGCGGCAGAAGCACCCGGATCGTCGTGCCTGCGCCGGGGGCGCTGCGGATCCGCATCGCCCCATGGTGGCGGCGGACGATGTCCTGCACGGCTGCGAGCCCAAGGCCCCTTCCGTTGGGCTTTGTCGTGTAAAACGGTTCGAACATGCGGCGGATGGTCTCCGGTGTCATCCCGCAGCCCTTGTCCTCGACCTCGAAAAACGCGTACGAGCCCTCCTGGAGCTCGCCGGCCCAGGCAACGCCTTCGAAATCGGCTGCGCGTGCCTCGACGACGCCGGTGGTCAGTGTGATGACGCCGCGCTGCTGGCTCATCGCATCCGAGGCGTTTGTGATCAGGTTCATCAACACCTGTCGAATCTGGGTCGCCTCCGCTTCCACGATCACGGGGGCATCCGAGAATTTGAAGCACAGTTGAACACGCTTGCTGACGCCGGTTGCCAGCAGGTTCGACATCTCCCGGACAAGGGCGTTTAGGTCGATGCAGGTGACATTGAACGATCCCCGGCCGGAATAGGCGAGCATCTCCCTTGAAAGGTCTGCCATCCTGATCGCGGCCTGCTTGATCTGGTCGATGCGTTCGATCAAAGGGCTTCCCTCGGGCAGGTCGAGTTCGGCGAGCTCGGCATTGCTCAGCACTCCGGAAAGAAGGTTGTTGAAGTCGTGGGCGATGCTCCCAGCAAGCAGGCCGAGGCTCTCCAGTTTCTGGGACTCAAGCAGCCGCGCATGCAGCTTGCGACGCTCGTCCTCGGCATTGACGCGGTCGGTCACGTCGATCTGCACCCCCACGATGCGTCCGGGAGTCCCGCGCTCCGAAGCGACAGCCCTGCCCCGGGCGAGCATGGTCCGCCAGGCGCCATCGTGGTGGCGCAGGCGGTACGTGGCTTCAAACCCGGCGTCTGACCGGGCGGCGCAGGCCTGGAGCGCGGCGCGAAGGCGCGCTTCGTCCTCCGGATGCACGAGGCGCAACCACGCCTGGACATTGTCTTCAATCTCCGTCCCGGCGCTGCCGACCTGGCGGCGCCACTGCTCCGAAAAGACGATTTCGCCGGTCTTCGGATCCCAGTCCCAGAGGCCGACATTTGCGGCTTCAGCGACAAGATCCAGCTGGCGGGTCTTGCTCACGAGCGCCCGCCTGTCCCTGCGCCACCGCGCGAAGTCAGGGTTAAAAAGGGCCAGCAGCGATCCCGCTCCGGCGACAAGACATGCCGTGTTGACCAGCCCAAGCCAGTAAACGGAAACGGGCCGGCGGAGAATCCAGGCCGAGATCGCGACGTCGACGCTCATCCAGGCGCAAACGAATATCGCCGAGAAAACGACGATACGAAGGACACGCCGGCTGGGGAGAGGCGTCATGGGGTTCGACTTGCGGAATCAGTATCGGACCATTGATCTGGAAGTTGAGGAGAATTTCCCGTCGGGCTTGAGGGGTTTCCCCCGGGAGGCTGCCGGACCTTCGTTCCGAAAGCCTCGCAATTGCATGACTCCGATTTCCCGGGGAGACCGAATTTGGTAAAAAAGGAGACGTTACTCGGCGGCGGAATCATCCCCTTCGATGGTTGTTCCGTCCGCCCGGTACTCCTGAAGCTTGTTGCGGAGCGTCCGGATGCTGATTCCAAGCAGGCCGGCGGCGCGTGTGCGATTGCCGGTCGTGTGGCGCAGCGTGGCGAGAATGTGCCGTTTTTCGATTTCGTCGAGGGGAAGCACCTCGTGGACGGGTGCAGGCGGGGAATCTTCGGATGACACTTCCTCATCCCGGCCTGTCGGGCCGGCGTTGAACGGAACGGGCGGATTGTCCTGGGTCAACGGCACTTGCGCGGCCGCGGGCGGAGGAGAAGCGGCCGGAGCCGCCGGCTCCTGAGTTTCTCGGAGTCCCGGCGCGCCGGTCGGGACGCCATCCGCGGGAATTGCGGGCGGGGGAGCAGCCACGGGGCGGGCGAGGACGGGCAGCCCAAGGGCGGCCGGAGTAATGGGGAGGTTTTCGCCGGTCAGAATGACGGCCCTTTCAATTGTATTCTGCAGCTCCCGGACGTTGCCCGGCCACGAATAGCCGAGCATGGCCTCCCTGGCCCGGTCGGAAAATCCCGTGGGTTGGATGCCGTGTTTCCGGGAGAATCGCTGAAGAAAAGAATCGGCGAGCTCGTTGATGTCCTCGGCGCGCTCCCGAAGCGGCGGCACATGCACCGGGAAGACGTTGAGCCGGTAATAAAGATCCTGCCGGAATTCCCCCTTTTCGACGTAATGCAGAAGGTCGCGGTTCGACGTGGCGAGAATCCGGACGTTCACCTTGATTGTCTTGTTGCCCCCGACGCGCTCGAACTCGCGTTCCTGGAGCACGCGCAGAAGCTTCGCCTGGAGGTTCAGGGGGATCTCGCTGACCTCATCGAGCAACAGCGTGCCCCGGTTGGCGAGTTCGAAGCGTCCTTCGCGCCGGTCCGAAGCGCCGGTGTAGGCGCCCTTCTCGTGGCCGAAGAACTCGCTTTCGATCAGGTTTTCCGACACGGCGGCGCAGTTGACCTTGATATAGGGCTCATTGCGCCGCGGGCTGTGGCGGTAGAGCTCCCGGGCAACCATCTCCTTGCCGGTGCCGCTTTCGCCGGTGATCAGAATTGTGGCGTCGGTCGGCGCGACCCGTTCGATGATCTGGCGGAGCCGCAGCATCGACGAGCCGCGGCCGATGATGTCTCCGCTCGGGCCTTCGCGCTCGCTGAAGTAGCGGTTGACCTTGACGAGCTGGCGATGGGAATCCGCCTTCTTGAGGACGATTTCGATCTGGCCCGGGGTGAACGGCTTGATCAGATAGTCGAATGCGCCGGCCCGCATGCATGCCACGGCGCTCTCGATCGTGCCATATCCGGTGATCATAACGACCGGAGGCCGGTCCGGAAGGAGGGCGACGCGTTCCAGAAACTGGTGGCCGTCTCCATCCGGCAGGCGCACATCCACGAACATCAGGTCGAAAGACTCGTGTGCGACCAGGTTCTCGGCCTCGGCCAAGCAGCTGGCCGTGCTGACGCTGCAATGCTTGCGGCGAAGAATTTCCCCCAGGACGTTCCGGATGATCACCTCATCGTCCAGAACCAGAATCTTTTCGAGCGACATGACAGACTACAGTTAATTGGGCATTGGACCGAATGCCAGACATCAGGCTGAGAATCTGCGGGAAGGAATCGAACCAAATCCTCCTGCATTTCTTGCTCTTGTTCCGTCACTTTCTTCCGGCACAGCCGTGATTTCCGGGGATGCGGCTCAAGTTCCGAGCCGCTGTGCCGACGCTGTGGGAAACCCCACTCTGCGATGCAATACCGCCTACTTTCCCTCCTGACAGACATTGAAAAAGCCATCCGGTGCAGCATGCCCGATTCCGATGGGATGACCCTGGAATCTTCGCGGATGGTCAGCTTCCACACGGGTCTTGCCCGTCTCAGTTTCAGGGCCTGTGGTTCCGGCGGACAGGAGCCCCGCGGCCAGTTGCAGGTGCAGCATTTCAACCTGGCTGACGGCCGGGTTTGTGCGAAGATCCATCTCAGCTGGGCGGGCAGCGCGGCTCATCGCACGATCGAACTTTACACGCTGCCGGGCGTCGAGTGGAGCACGGAAGTGCAGCGTGTCGCGGAGGCCTGGCTTGACGGGCCCCCGGCGGGCGTCCCCGGGGAGAATCCGGTTCTGGCCGCGGCGGGTTGACAGAGGAGCCCGTCGGACTTCGCCGTCCAGGCCCCCAACCCAGCAAGGCCGGAACCATAGTAGCGAGAATCGAGTAGCGCGAAGCGAGTAGGATAGAGCCACCGAGCCTCGGCAAACATTATCGTTGTTTGCGAGTGAGGAACTAAAAAGACGGCGTCCACCGTCTGGTGAAGAACGGCGCCTTCACACCTTTGGAGCGGCGCTCCAAAGAGGCCTGAACCCCCTCTCTCCGCCAACTGCTTTGCACTCCCAACTTGGGACAGCCTTGTCCAAGTTTGTTCTGCGATCGTCAATTGCGACGATATCGGCGGACTGTTCTGGAGATTCGCTTTGGACAGGGTTTCCCCCGTTTTGTCCCGGTTTCCCGGAATTTGGGGCCGGAGATGGGACCAGCGTTTGCGTCGCCAACTTCTCCATCTCTGCGAAAAACGACAGGCTCTGCGGGTCGGTGTAATGGTCCGTCCGCTTCCACTCGCCATGGCGCGTCAGCTTCACCCGTGCGGCCTCCGAAACGCCCGCATTGGCCAAGAGACTCGCGAAGGTATGACGCCGAAGGGCGTGGAAATCGACCCGATAGCCCCGCGTGTCTGTCACCGGCATACCGCAGGCCGCCAGGTCCTTTGCCAGTCTTACTGCCGATGGCACGCCTTGATGAAACACCCCAGAGCACCTGTTTGATCTCTCCCCGACGCAGCCCGGTCAAACCCGCGAACGCATACACAACGCCCCGCTTGCCGCTGCCTTTGATCAGGCGCTGCAGTTCATCCCCAAGAAAGCGTCCGCCGTTTGAAGGTCTCTTTGCCCCTGGTCTCCGCCCTGCCGACCAACCGCAGGGGATTGTTCGTGATGCGCCCCTGCCTCTCCAGCCAGTTGATTCAAGGTACAGTTTATGGCCTGGCAGGCCTCGGAATGCGCATTCCCGCAAATGCAAAACACAACCAAGATGCAAGAATTTCAGTTTGACACAGGCGGTGGATTAACATGACAGATAAAGTTCCTCTGTCGAGTTACCCTGTTTCGCGCGACCCTAATTCCGAAGTTGATTCCTGCTTTCGTCCTTCCGTCGTTTCTTTGGCCCTTCATTTCCATGAAATCCTCCGTGTCAGGTGTTCTGCTATTCTCATTCAGCTGCCTGCTGACGGTACGATCCGGGACGATAGGTAACACTGGTACGATCCGGAGTGATAGGTAACACTTAATCCGGAGTGATGGGTTACACTTTCGGGCATCAAGCCCTGGAGCCAAGTAACCTCGATGGAAACAATCACCCGATTCGTCATGCAGGCACAAAGCGATCGGTTCACGATCACTGAACTGTGCGAGCAATTTGGGATCAGCCGGAAGACCGGCTACAAACATCTGGAGCGCTACGCGACCAGCGGTCTCAAGGGGCTGCTGGAGCGCAGTCACCGGCCGCATCATTTTCCGCAGCTCACCGACGAGGTCGTCGAGGAGCAAATCCAAAGGGGTCATGTCTTAAGGCGTGACATGCTTTCCTGTTAACGGAAGGTGGTGCGATGGCGCGCAAATTCAGGCTGGAATACCCTGGGGCTTGTTATCATGTGATCAACCGCGGCAATTATCGGCGGGATGTGTTCGCGCCCCGGGGAGCGGCGGAAGCGTTCGAAAGGTGCTTGGGCGAGACGGCGGGGCGGTTTGACTGGCGGGTGCATGCATTCGTGATCATGCGCAATCATTTTCACCTGGCGGTGGAGACCCCGGAGCCGAATTTAAGTTTGGGCATGAAGTTCCTGCAGGGCACCTGGGCGAACCGATTCAACCGGCTCCACGGCGAGAAGGGCCGGCCGTTCCAAGGGCGGTACAAGGCGCTGCACGTGGAACCCGGCGAGGCGCTGGCCCGGGTGGCGCATTACATCCACGGCAATCCGCTTCGCGCGAAGGTTGTGTCGGCGGGGCGGTTGGGCGAATTCCGTTGGAGCAGCCTGTGGTGGTTTCCGCGCAAGGACCGTCCGGCTTATCTTGAAGCGGCGACGGTGCTGCGGGAGGCCGGCAGGCTGGCGGACACTGCGGCGGGTTGGCGCTCCTACCGGGAGTATCTTGTGACGTTGGCGGAGGAGGATCCGAAGGAGCGGGAACGGAAGTTTGGATCGATGAGCCGCGGATGGGCTGTGGGCACGAAGGAATTCCGTCAGGGATTGATCGAGGATTTGCGGCAGCGCGGGGCGGATCTGGCTGAGGCGGCGCGACTTGGGGAGAGCGCGGGCGAAAGGGCTGCGTTGCGGGAGGAGCTTTGGGAAGACCGGCTGCAGGCGGCTGCGCAGGCGGCGGGGGTTCGCCTGGACAGGCTTGGTCCAAAGAAGTCGTGTGCAGAAAAGGTCCTGCTCGCGGCGGCTCTGAAGACCGCCACCGCTGTGTCAAACGGTTGGCTTTGCGAGCGCCTAGGCATGGGCACGCCGGCGAGCGTGAGCCAGTTCGTGCGGCGTTTCCTTCAGACGGGCGGAGCGAACCGAAAAGAATTCAAAACGGCCTTGTTAAGCCTTAAGACATGACACCTTTGGCTCCCCCCCTCTTCAAGAGCCGTACCTGTGATCCCAATACCGTACACCCTTGGATCACCAATAACAGTTCCTTCGCCCACTATCCTTGATCGCACGGCTGTCCAGTTATGAGTA
>PMKA01000199.1 GCA_003157575.1 Opitutia bacterium | reverse complement strand
GTGACCGCCCAGCCCTTCAAGGGTTTGAGCCTTACAATGAACGCGAGCCGCACCGACGCTTCGCAGACGAAGGTTGACGCCGAGTTCGTAGGGGCGCTCACAGACCTTTACAACCGCTTGGAAAATACTCACGCCGGCGATATGCGTCTCTGGTGGGCTGGCGACACGGACACCATTGGCCAGCGCTTCCTCGCCGACCTCTGGGCTCCCTACCAGTTCCAGGTGGAGACCAATGGCAAGCAAGTCTCTGAGGTCTCGAAGTGGCGCTACAACGCCGTTGCCAACTATTCCTTCGATGAGCGCCTGTTCAACGGACGCTTGAAGGGCCTGAACGTTGGCGCCGGTTATCGCTGGCAGAAGGCGCCGGTCATTGGCTACTTGCTGACCAAGTCCACGGATGCCGCCTGGATTAAGGCAAACCTCACGTCCAAGTCGAATCTCGACATCAACCTTCCGGTTTACGGATCGAGTGAGTCGAATCTCGACCTGTGGGTCGGTTACAGCAGGCAGCTGACGAAGAAGCTCAACTGGAACATCCAGGTGAACCTTCGCAACGTCGGCCAGAAGGCCCACTTGGACCCGATCAGCGTCGAGCCGTTGCTCAATTCCGATGGCTCGTATAATTACGCCAACTATCGGATCAAGGACGGCACGCAGTGGACGGTTACGAACACCTTCTCGTTCTGATCGCCTAGTCCGAAGCCGAAAACCATTCGAGAGCCGGGGCGCCGTCGCCCCGGCTCTTTTTTTGGTGGAAAAGTTTCGCTCGCCTTTGCAGGAAATCCGGCGTGTGGAAAATGGTGGATGCACCGGAATCGAACGAGGATATGGGGCGTTGCGGGTGGATCGCGTCTAAGTCGGATTTTGCGTGTGGCGTCAACGGCGGGGCTGCTTGCGGTGTCCGTCGGTGCCGGTACAGGCGCAGCCGGGACGCTTCCCGCATGCGGCGGCGATCCTGAGAATCCTCCAGGCGCGCATTCCCTCACACCGCCTGAAGCAACGCAGCGCATCGACGCATTGCGTGCGGAGATCGCGCATCACGATGCGTTGTATTTCCAGAAGGCCGCGCCGGAGATCAGCGACGCGGCGTACGACAACCTGAAACGCGAACTCGCCGGACTCGAAGCCGCATATCCCGGGGCTGCTTGCGCCCGATCACAGGTCCGGGAAATCGGCGACGATCGCAGCGGCCTCTTCCCTGTCTGCCGGCATCGCGAACGCATGCTGAGCCTGGACAAGGCATATTCTCATGCGGATCTGAAGACATTTCTCACCCGGGTGGCGAGGAGGGTGGGGCGCCCCGATACCGCCTTTGTCGTCGAACCGAAATATGACGGGCTGGCGATAAGCGTGACTTACGAACATGGGCGTTTCGTGCGGGCCGTTTCCCGGGGCAACGGCTCCGAAGGGGACGACCTGAGCGCGAATGTGCTGACGATCCGCTCTCTGGCACGCGAACTTCGGCCGGTTGCGCCGGACGGTTCGCCCAATCCGATCCCGGACCTTATCGAGATCCGGGGTGAGGTCTTCCTTACATTTGCCGAATTCGAACGGATCAACCGCGATCGCGAGGCGGCCGGCGAGCCTGAGTTCGCCAATCCTCGGAATCTCGCCGCGGGAACCGCGAGGCTGCTCGATTCGCGGGAGGTTGCGGACCGCAGGCTCAGCATCGTGTTTTACGGCTGGGGCGCTTGCGAACCGGCATCAATGGCTTCCTCGACGCAACACGGATTCCATGAGCAGGTGAGCAGATGGGGGCTTCCAGGACTGGAGGAATACCGGACGGTCCGGGGCGCAGACGAGGTTGCCGCGGCAGTCGAGTCATTCCGGCGCAGGCGGTCCGGACTTCCCTATCCGGTGGATGGAGCGGTCGTGAAGCTCGATGACGTTCCCCTGCGGAGCGATTTTGGGGAGTCCGAGCGGGCGCCACGCTGGGCGCTGGCCGTCAAATACGCCCCGGAATCCGCCGAAACTCGTGTGGTTGCGATCAAGATGCAGGTTGGGCGGACGGGCCTGCTTACGCCGGTCGCTGAACTCGATCTGGTCGTGCTTGCAGGCAGCACGGTGACGCGCGCGACGCTGCACAACCGCGCAACGATCGCGCGGCTGGACGTCCGTGTCGGCGACTTTGTCAGCCTTGAAAAGGTGGGAGAGATAATTCCGGCGGTCAGCGGGGTGGACTTCGCAAAACGGCCCGCAGGCAGCCGGCCCTTCGTCTTCCCCGAAGCATGCCCGATCTGCGGCTCAGCTGTGGTCCAACTGGAAGGCGAGGAAGCGGTGCGGTGCCCAAATGCGGCCTGTCCGGCGCAGATCCGGCAGCGGCTGCGACATTTCGCCTCGAGGTCCTGCGTGAAGATCGACGGACTCGGTCCGGCGACGATTGATGCGCTGGCCGGGAGCGGCCGGGTCAGGAGCATCGCCGATTTCTACCGGCTCCGCCGGGAGGACTTTGCGACGCCCGGCCGCGAAGCCGGAAGATCCGCCGACCGCGTGCTCGCGGCGGTCGAACACAGCAGGCACGCGGAGTTGTGGCGTTTCATCTACGGGTTGAGCATTCCGCGTGTCGGTCCAACGAAGGCCAGAATTCTCGCGCGCCGGTTCGGCAGCCTCGAAGCGCTGGCGGCGGCGCGAAGGGAGGACTTCGGCGCGGGATCGGGCAACGCGGATCCGATGCCCGGCATTGCGACCATGAACGCGGTGCTCGATTTCTTCAGCGTGCCGCAGAACCGCGCGGTTGTGGAGGATCTGGCGGCTCTCGGCGTGCGCCCCGCCGCGCCGCCAGAGTGAGGATGAGCCGCACGGGTATCTTTGTATAAGCTGGTTCTTGATTTGGAAAGTCTGCCATGGTGACATGTCCTTCAACATGGGGAAAGCATCCAAACAACGCCTGTGTCCGGCGGTCGGGCGGAAGATCTCGGCGGGTGAATGCGGCGAATGCCGGGGCAGTCGATATACCTGTCCCGAGGACTGCGGGCACAATCCATTCGAGCCTGCCAATTATCTGCAACTCCTGGAAATCGAGGATGGACTGGATGCAAAGACTGTCGGCCGGATGTTCGAGGACGCCCCGGACCGTCCGGCGCTTGAGGGGATGTTCCGCCGCGCTGCGGAGGCAAAGTCCCCTCAGGCCTTGCATGTGTTGACGAGCTGGCGGCTTTTTAATGAGCAGGGCGCCGACGGGATGACCTGCGCGCAGCGCTGGGAACGGGCCGGGTTTCCCGGCCTCAAGAATGACGAACGGGTCTTGTTTCGCGCCAAGATGCAGATGCGCGTCGCCCTGCTGGAGATCCGTTGTGTGATCGACGAACAACACATCGAAGCGACCGACCTGTTTGCCCCGGACCGTCCAACGCTGTCGATTGTCGATCGCAGCCTGGCCAGGCAGGCGGTGCGTTTTGCGTCATTTCTTACGTGGGCGTTTCCGCTGCCGCATTTCTGTAGGATGGCGGGCTCCGCCCTGGTGATTCCGGACTGGGCGCCATTTGAACCGCTTGAGATCGTCACCGAGCTTGTCCGGCATCTGGGTGGTCCGGCAGGTGTGGAACCGATGCGACGCTGGCTGGCCGAACATTTCCTGCGGTTTGGGGAGGCGCTCAACGCGACGGCCTGGGAACGCCGGAGGCTGATGTTTGCGGCGATCGATGCAAAGTGGGGGTCGGCCGTGTACGAGTTGCGGGCGCCTTTTTCAGAATGTCGCGATGTCGTGGACAAGACCGACCGGGTGGAGGAGGACAATCTGGACGAAAAGGAGCGGCGCGAAGGCTTTGCGGAGGCGCGGACGTGGCTGGACGATGCCGCCAGTCCGGCTGTCGTCGTGCCGGAGGAGGCCGCTCCGATATTGGGCCGAGTGCTGCTGGGGCAGACGTTCTGGCGGATTGAGGCGATGGGGGCCGAGCGGCTGGCGCGATTGCGCGGAAGACTGGAAACGGTGTTGGGGAGCAGGGTGCGGTTCACTGGTGAGAGGCTCGACGATGTTGGCGCCCGGATGGCCAACGATGAGCCGCGAGGCGATCCTGCGCTTGTTCCTCCGAGGCTGTTGGAGAATGCGCCGCGGATAGAAATGGTGAGCTCCCGTCTCGCCATGCCGGCCGGCGGGTCCCGGGAAGAGATCGAGGCAAAGGTTGAGGAGGACCAACGGCGGGCATTTCTCGATGAAGCGGTTCCGGCGCTCGACGGGCGGACGCCGCGCGAGGCGGCGCGAGACCCCGTGTTGCGGCCGAAGCTGGTGCGCTTGATGAAGACCCACGTGCGCGGTCACGACGAGAACGACCTGAGGAGCGGCCGGAGCACCGACATCAACTGGCTTTTGCGAGAGCTTGGCCTCGATGAGCTCGACGTGCCGGCGCCGCCGCTGCGCCCGCCGCCCGCGGCGGAGGATGACGAAGATAGGGAGCGATGGGATGAGGATGAAGACGAGCCCGATGATGGACGGACGGCGCCCGATCCGCTGCCAGAGGAGCCTTTCGACTTCGATGAGGCGGCCGAACGGCTGAAGGCTGCGCTGGATGAATTTGATACTGCGCAAGAGGCTCTGGACGAACTCCAGTTGAGCGGCTCGACCCTGATGACCGATGTCAGCGAATTGACCGGGGACCTGCTGAGCGAACACGAATTCAGCTATCTGGTCGTCTTTTTGATTCACGCATGGTTTGCGTTGATTCAGCCGGGTTTCCGGGCGCCGCAGCTGCGCCTGCCGGTGATGCGCGACGCATTGGAGAGGGAAATTGATCTCCTTTACAAAAATGGGATTCCCGACCGGATGGATGTGTTGAGCGCGATTGTCTCGGATTCCCGGCAACCGGCGCTCCTGCAGTTGCTGCTGGGGCATCTGTTCGAGGGCGTCAAAAATGCGCCGAAGAAGATCCGCCCTTCGATCGAATCACAGCCGGCCATGATAGCCGTCCTGAAGGTTGTGACCAACGAGCTCGACCACGCCCTGCGCGAGCGCGATTGACCGCGGCTTTATCCGCCGTTTTTGTATGCCTCATGGCTGAAATTCTGACGGTTCAGTTGGGGGAACGCAGTTATCCGATCCATTTCGCCACCGATCTGCGGAAGGAGGTCCGCGCTGAGCTTGAGGCGTTGCGCAGTTCGGGCCGGAAAGTGGCGGTGGTGACGGATTCCAACGTCGCGACGCGACAGGCGCAGGCGCTCGAGGAAATGGCCGCCGGTGTGCCGACGCTGGTTCTTCCGCCGGGGGAATCGACAAAATCGCTCGAATCGTTTGGCCGGGTGCTGGACTTCCTTGCAGAACAGCGTCTCGACCGGACCAGCGTGCTGGTGGCCGTGGGTGGCGGTGTGATCGGCGATCTGGCCGGATTTGCCGCCGCCGCCTATTTGCGTGGCATCGGTTTCTGCCAGATTCCCACGACCTTGCTGGCGATGGTTGACAGCTCGGTTGGGGGCAAGACCGGGATCAATCTCAAGGCAGGCAAGAATCTCGCCGGGGCATTTCACCAGCCGAGGAGCGTCTTTATTGCCACGGGACTGCTGGTGACGCTGCCCGCGCGCGAGTTCGCGGCCGGAATGGCCGAAGTGATCAAGTACGGCCTTCTGGGCGACGCGGGGTTGCTGGCCCGGCTGGAGGATTCGCCGCTTGCCCAGGCAAGTCCGGACCTGCCGGAAGTCATCCACCGTTGTTGTGCCATCAAGGCGCGCTTTGTCGAGTCGGACGAACGCGAGCTGGCAAAGGAGGGCGGCCGCGCGCTATTGAACCTCGGCCATACCTTCGGCCATGCGATTGAACAGGAAACCGGGTATGGCCGTTATCTGCACGGGGAGGCCGTGGCCATTGGTCTGGCTGCCGCCGCCCGTTTGTCGCAGCGACTCGGCCTTATTTCAGGGGAAGAGGTGAGGCGGGTTGACAAGATTCTGTCCGCGCATGCATTGCCGGTCCGGCTGGCGGTCGCGCTGCCCGTGGCCGGGTTGATGTCTGCGATGGCCCGCGACAAGAAGGTGCGCGCAGGGCTTCCACGTTTCGTCGTTCTGGCGCGTCTGGGGGAGGCTGTCACCCGCGACGGCGTCCCGCCGGAGCCGGTTGAGGAGGCATGGCGCGAAGTGGGGGCGTGCTGATACCGGAGACCGGAAATCAGAAAGCCAAGATCGGAATTCAGAGGGTGGAGGCCGGATTTCGGATTGCAGATTTCCGGGGGCGGATTGTAGATAGGCACCTCGCGCTGAACCGAGCAGCCTGTCGGACTTCGGGTCCTCCAGGCTGCTAAAAGCAAAACCGTCCATTCCGTATCCGGTATCCGAAATCCCAAACCCAGATGTCGGCCATCGACGAAGATATTGTCCGCGAATATTTTGAACAAAACGGTTTTCTCGTGCGGCAGGCGCGCAAATACCAGGTTCAGGCGCGCCGCAAGACGAGCGATGAGGAGGTCGACCTGCTTGTCTATAACCCCGCCTTCCGGCGCGACGGACGCAAGCCCGACTTCTTCCTGTTTTCGACCGAGCTGCCTTTTATCGACCGGGCGATCGTCGTTGTGAAAGGATGGCATACGACGACCCATTTCACGCCAGCGATGCTGAAGAGCAGCCCGGAGATCTTCACGTTTCTTGAGGAGAACGTGGTCAAGGATGCCAGTCGTTTCTTCCCCGTGGATCCGGACGAGCCCGGCAATCATCCCGGCATCACCAAGATTCTGGTCCTTCCCGGCCTGCCCACGGTCGAACCGTTTCGCACGCAGAGCGTTCAGATGCTGAAGGAGCGGGGAGTCGACGCGATCGTCTCATTCCGGACGATGCTGCTCGACATCATCGACAAGGTCGAAATCAACCGGAACTACAGGAAATCCGACACGCTGCAGCTGGTGCGCATCCTGAAGACCTACGACCTCCTGAAAGATCCGCAGCTCGACCTCCTGCCGGAACGGGCCTCGTCTTCGAGGCGGAAGCTCCCTTCGGAAGACTGACTTTTCCACTCCAACTGAAATGGCAAAGATTCATCCAACAGCCATCATCGAAGACGGCGCCGAACTGGGTGAGGACTGCGTGGTCCACGCCCATGCGGTTATCACCCGCCACGCCCGGCTCGGCGACGGCGTCGTGGTGCATCCGGGCGCCGTCGTCGGCGGCGACCCGCAGGATTTGAAATTCGACCCCGCGGTGGATTCCCGCGCACGCATCGGGTCGCGCACGGTCCTGCGCGAGAATGTGACGGTCAATCGTGCGACTGCCGCCGGCGGCGAAACGGTGATCGGTGCAGACTGTTACTTCATGACCTGCGCCCATGTGGCGCACGATTGCGTGCTGGGCGATCATGTTGTGTTGGTTAACAACGTCATGATGGCCGGACACGTTCACCTCGGCTCGTTCGCCTTCATCGGCGGTGGGGCGGGGTTCCACCAGTTTACACGAGTCGGGGAAAGTGCGATGATAGGAGGACTGGCCCGCATCAGTCTCGACATCCCGCCTTTCGTCATGGCTGCGGAACGGGACGAGGTGGTGGGCCTCAACCTTGTGGGGCTGAAGCGCCGCAATTTTTCCCGCGAAGTCATTGCGGAGCTGAAGGATTGTTTCCGCGAAGTCTACTTTGACGGCGGCAACATACGGCTCCGGGCGCAGGAGGTGCTGGGGCGCGGAGTGAAGAGTCCCGAGGCGAGAAGATTCCTGGAGTTCTTTTCTGGAGGGAGGCGCGGAGTGGCGCGCGCGCGACGGATCTGGTCGACCGAACAAGAGGCGTCCGCCGAAGCACCGTGAAACTTGCGCTCACCTGCGGAGACCCCGCCGGCATAGGGCCGGAGGTCCTGATGTCGTGGCTGCAAACCCACGCGGATGAAGCCAGGCTGACCGCGGTCATCGGCCCCGCGCGCTGGCTCGACCGACTGCCTGCGGCCGGTGAAAAGATTCCGGTGGGGATGGACGATTTCGCGGCCGAGCCGGGCAGGCCCACCGGTGAAGGGGCGCTGGTCGCGTGGGCGGCGATGGAACGCGCGGCGGCGGGATGCCTCGGGGGAGAATTCGACGGCGTTGTCACCGGCCCGGTCAGCAAGGCGCAACTGGCGCAGATCGGCTATCCGCACCCGGGGCAGACGGAGTTCTTTGCGGCGCGTTGGGGAGGCGAGCCGACCATGGCTTTTTGTGGCGGACGGCTGCGTGTCGCCCTGCTTTCCTGGCATGTGCCGCTGCGCGAGGTCCCGTCGTTCCTGACCGCGGCGAATTTCGCGCGGGTTGTGCGGGCCACGATGGAGCTGGCCCGGGCCGAGGGTGTTGTGGCGCCGCGCCTGGGCGTGTGCGGCCTCAACCCTCATGCGGGGGAGGGCGGTTTGCTCGGGGACGAGGAGCAGCGCATCATCAATCCGATTCTCAGCGGGATGCAGGCCGCGTACCCGGGGCTTTCGCTTTGCCAGCCGGCCGACACGCTTTTCGCGCGGCAGCTGCGCGGGGAATTCGATGCGGTGATAGCGTTGTTTCACGACCAGGGCCTCGCGCCGCTGAAGACGGTCGATTTCGACGAGGCGGTCAACGTCACGCTGGGGCTCCCGCACGTCCGCACGAGTCCGGATCACGGGACGGCCTTCGACATCGCGGGGAAGGGCGTGGCGAGTCCGCGCAGTTTTTCCAACGCGGTTGCGGTCGCCCGGCGGCTGATCGCATGGAGAGCCCGGGCCGGTGCGTAGCGTCAGGTTTGCGGGATTACGGACTTGGGTGGGGGGCCGGCGCTCCATTTGAAGGACGTCGATGCGGGTATACGGCTCCCCTGGATACCCTCCTGGATACAGGGAAAATGCGCTAAAATAACCGATCTGTGCCGGGACGGTGAATTAGGTGTTGTCAATATGCTTCTTTACCGCAAGAACTCGCTCCCGACCCTGACCTAATCACCTCCTGATTGATGGCTAATGCACCTTCTCCCGGTGGCCGCCCTGGCTACCCCCCGCG
>PMKA01000420.1 GCA_003157575.1 Opitutia bacterium | reverse complement strand
TGAAAGTCAGTGTCGATGCCTCGCGCTGCGAGGCACATGGAATGTGCGAAGCGACGGTACCGGAGTTCTTCACCCTGGATGAGCGGGGCTACAGTTCGATCGGCACCAACAAGCCGGTGCCGCCCGGGCAGGAAGACCCGGTGCGCACAGGCGTTGCGTCCTGCCCGGTTTCCGCGCTGTTGATCAGCGACGACTAACCCGACGAGGAGTTCCTCCCGGCTATGTCGCGAGACTGGATGCGCCCCGGGGCAGCGAGCGATCTTGTCCAACTTCAGCCGCGACCCCAACCTTGCCAGAACCCTTTTTGACGCTAAGCTACTCGTTTATCCGACGAAAACCGTCGGTAAGTTTATCTAAAGGAAGCAAGGCGAGTGAAGACCGCGATCTGCGAGATGCTCGATATCGACTTTCCTCTGTTGGCATTCAGCCACTGCCGTGACGTTGTCGCCGCGGTGACAAACGCCGGCGGGTTCGGTGTGCTCGGAGCGTCGTCACACGGTCCCGAAGACCTCGAGCACGAACTGGCCTGGATCGACGATCACGTCGACGGCAAGCCTTACGGTGTCGACATCGTCTGTCCGGAAAAGTTCGAGGGCAAGGGACTGGATCTGACGCCCGAGCAGATAGCTGCGATGGTTCCCGCCGGGCACCGCGAGTACGTTGCCAAGTTGCTGTCCGAGCACGGCGTGGGCCTCGACGAAATCGGGGATGAGCCCTTCAGGATGATTCATACGCTGACCGACAGCATCGGTGAAGAGTTGCTCGATGTGTCATTCCGCCATCCCATCAAGCTGATCGCCAACGCATTGGGCGTTCCGCCGCAATTCATGATCGACCGCGCCAAGACAGCGGGTGTGCCGGTGGCCGCATTGGTCGGCGCAAAGGAGCACGCGATCAAGCAGGTGCAAGCGGGTGTCGACGTGTTGGTAGTCCAGGGCACCGAAGCCGGTGGGCACTGCGGCGAGGTGACCACCATGGTCCTCGTGCCCGAGGTGATCGAGGCCATCCGACCCATCCGGGGCGTGCCCGTGCTGGCAGCGGGAGGCATCGTGACGGGACGCCAAGTGGCTGCATGCATCGCATTGGGCGCCGCGGGTGCCTGGACCGGATCGGTATGGCTGACCACCGAAGAAGCCGAAACAGCTCCCTACACCGTGCAGAAGATGCTGGCCGCCTCCTCGCGGGATACGGTCCGGTCGAAGGGCCGGACCGGAAAATACTCCCGGCAGCTGAAGTCCGCGTGGACCGACGCGTGGAACGCCGATGCTCAAGGGCCGGGATCGCTGCCAATGCCGTTGCAGTCGGTTGTTTCTGAAAAAGTGCTGCGCAGGCTCGACGTTCTCGCCGAGAACGGTAACAAGGGAGCGCAGGAATTGGCTACCTACTGGGTGGGTCAAGGAGTCGGTTTGATGAGCAAGGTCAAACCCGCCCGCGAGGTGGTGCGGGAAATGATCGAGGACTACCTGAATGCCGTAGACCGCGTCGCAGGTTCGGTAGCGGACTGACATGACGAATACGACCGAAACTGCCGCCATCGATCCGCGCACGCCGATCGTGGTAGGTGTGGGGCAGGCCGCCGAGCGCGTCGACGACGCTGACTATCAGGGCCTCTCGGCCATCGATCTGGCCGTCGCTGCCGCGCGTGCGGCGGTCACGGACAGCGGCGCGGATACGCAGACAGTGATCGCGGCAATCGACACCATCGCCTGCACGCGTCAGTTCGAGAACTCCACCCCGGGCGCTCCCGCACCGCTGGGAAAATCGACGAAATACCCTGTCTCGGTGGCAAGTCGGCTGGGGTCGGCTCCCAAGCGGGCGGTTCTGGAGGTTGCCGGTGGGCAGTCGCCTCAGCACCTGGTCACCGAATTTTCTCGTGTGATCCTCGCCGGCGAGGCCGACGTTGTGCTGCTGGCCGGCGCAGAAGTGATGTCGACGGTCCGCCATTTCGCCAAGTCGGAAAACAAACCCGACTTTTCCGACGACCCGCCAGACCCCCACGGCATCTACGAAGATCGCGGCTTCGGCCTGTTCGGCTTGACCAACATGGAACAGGCCGCGCACGGGCTGGTCACCGCGCCCGCTCAATATGCGTTGCTGGAGAACGCGCGTCGGGCCGCCCGGGGCGAGAGTCGAGAAAAATACTGCGCCGCCATGGGTGCGCTGTTTGCTCCGTTTACGAAAGTTGCCGCCGCCAATCCATTTTCGGCGGCCCCTGAAGAGCGTGGCGCCGAGGAGCTCATCACGGTCACCGACCGTAATCGGATGATCGCCGACCCCTACCCGCGCTTTCTCGTCGCTCGAGATCAGGTCAACCAGGGCGCCGCAGTGTTGCTGATGTCGGTGGCGGCCGCCCGGCGGCTCGGGATCGATGAAAGCAAATGGGTATTCCTGCACGGTCAAGCTGACCTGCGGGACCGAAATCTTCTCGAACGCAAAAACTTGGGCGAGGGACCGGCTGCTGTGACTGCGGTCAGGCTCGCTCTCGAGGTTGCCGGTTTGAGTCTCGATGACATCAACTTCTTCGACTTCTACTCGTGTTTCCCGATAGCGGTCTTGAACATCATCGAAACACTGGGACTTTCGCCGGACGACCCGCGCGGCCTGACCCTAACCGGTGGACTGCCGTTCTTCGGCGGCGCGGGCAACAACTACTCGATGCATGCTATCGCCGAAGCGATTGGGCGGGTCCGCGCCAACCCTGGTAGTTACGCATTGGTGTCGGCCAACGGCGGGGTTGTTTCGAAGACCTCCGTGGGCATCTACAGCACAACACCTACTGAGCTGAAAGCTGACAACAGCGACGAACTGCAGCTCGAGATCAACGCACTCGACAGCCCCCCGCACGTCGCGCATCCCAACGGCTGGGCCACGATCGAAACGTACACCGTGGTACACGGTCGCGTCGGGCACAAGACCGGCATCGTGATCGGGCGGCTCGACGACGGCAGCGGACGATTCCTGTCCCAGGTCGCCCCGGGGGACGACGAGTTGATGGCACTGCTGGACAACGCGGAAGAGCCGATTGGCGAACGGGTGTACGTCACGGCCTTCGGGTACGGCAACCGGATCACCCGCTCCGACAAAACCGCCGCAGCGCTTTTTCCCGAGCATGCACCGATGCTGCGCGAGGACTACGAGTTCATCAAGGTCCACCGCGACGGGCACCTGCTGGAGATCACCATCAACCGGCCCGACGTGCGCAACTGCCTGCATCCGCCGGCCCACGAGGAACTCGACAGCGTCTTCGACGCGTTCTTCGCCGATCGCGAGCTGTGGGTCGCGATCGTCACCGGCGAAGGTGGCAAGGCTTTTTGCGCAGGCAACGACCTGGTCTACAGTGCCGGCGGCAAGCCGATGTACGTGCCGCTCAATGGTTTTGGCGGCCTTACCAGCCGGAGAAACATGCACAAGCCGGTGATTGCGGCTGTCAACGGCTTCGCTTTGGGTGGCGGTTTCGAGATCGCCCTCGCCTGCCATCTGGTGGTGGCCGATGAGTCGGCCAAGTTCGCGCTTAGTGAGGTCAAGGTGGGCCTGGTGGCCGGCGCAGGAGGAGTGATCCGCTTGCCCCGGGCGATCCCGCCGAAGGTTGCCAACGAACTGATCCTGACGGGCCGACGCATCGGAGCAGAAGAGGCCCGGCAGCTCGGTGTCGTCAACCGGGTTGCCCCCGAAGGACAAGCGCTGGCCGCCGCGCGCAAATTGGCCGCCGAGATCCTCGAGGGCTCGCCGACATCGGTACGGCTGTCGCTGAAACTCATGGACCAAACCCAGGGCATCCCCGAAACGGTCGACGCGGTGACCGCCCCGACCGATGTCATCGACGAACTGATGACCAGCGCGGACGCGATCGAAGGCATGACGGCCTTCGCGCTCAAACGCCAACCGGAATGGAAAAACAGGTGACCGCACGAACGCACGCGGACCTGGCCGCGTTCGACGACTCTGTCGCCGGGCTGATCGAGAAGGTCTGGGGCGACGCCACCGCTGCTGAAAGCGGCGACGTAGGGAAGCTCTGGGCCGCCGCCGCCGAACAGGGCTGGTTTGAGCTGAGCGCCGCCGGGGCTCTCGACCTGGCGATCGCCGCAACGCGGCGGCTGGGCCGGGCCGCGTGCGGCCGCCTTGGCCTCGGCGCGGGCGATCGCCGCCGGCGCCACGTCGACGCCGACCACCTCGCAACCGGCCGCGGCGAAGTAGAGGGCGTGCTCGCCTGTGCCGCAGCCGGCGTCGAG
>PMKA01000327.1 GCA_003157575.1 Opitutia bacterium | reverse complement strand
CGCCGCCATCGAGGCGGCCCGGGCGGGCGAGCATGGCAAGGGTTTTGCCGTGGTGGCGTCCGAGGTCCGCAAGCTCGCCGAGCGCAGCCAGACGGCGGCGGCCGAGATCAGCAAACTGTCCGGCTCCAGTGTGGAGATCGCCGAGAGCGCGGGCCAGATGCTTGAGAAGCTCGTGCCGGACATCCGGAAGACCGCCGACCTCGTCAAGGAGATCGCCGCGGCCAGCGAGGAACAGAACGCCGGAGCCGGCCAGATCAACAAGGCGGTGCAGGAACTCGACAAGATCATCCAGCAAAACGCCTCGGCTTCCGAAGAGATGGCCAGCGCCTCGGAGGAACTCGCCAGCCAGGCGGAGCAGCTCCAGAGCGCCATCGAGTTCTTCAAGGTCGATGACGGCGCGACCCGCGCCGCCGGCTCCCCGCTCAAGGCCAGGTTGAAAGCCCCGGGCGCGCATTTCGCGCCGATGGTCAGGCGTGCCCCGGTGTCTGCCACCAAGGCGAAGCCGGTTGCGGCCGCCGCCGCCGCGCCCGCCGGCGTGGCCATCGATCTCGACCCCGAGAACCACGACGAGACCGACGCCAAGTTCGAGCGTTTCTGAACCACCCCCGAAGGAACCTGTCATGAGCACGGCCAAAATCACTGAAACCGCCCGCTATCTGACCTTCCGGCTGGGCGAGGAACTGTTTGCCATCAACGTCTTCAAGGCCCGCGAGGTCCTCGATCTCTCGCACATCACCCGCGTGCCCACGGCGCCGGGCTACCTGCGTGGCGTGGTCAACGTCCGCGGCAACGCCATCCCCGTTGTCGACCTGCGCATGAAGTTCGGGTTGCCCCAGGCGGCCGACACCCTGCAAACCCGCATCATCGTCATGGAACTCCAGGTCGACGGCCAGTCGGTGGTCGTCGGCGGGCTGGCCGACGCTGTGCACGAGGTGCTCGAACTCGAGCCGCACGAGATCAACGATCCGCCCTCGCTCGGCATGCGCTGGCGCACCGATCTGATTCTCGGAATGGGCCGGCGCAACGACCGCTTCACGATCATCCTCGACATCGAACGTGTGTTCTCGACCGAAGAACTCTCCGCCGTGACCGACTCCGCCCCGGCGGCGGAATCGGCCGCCGTCAACGCCTGACGATCCCGGTTCTCCCGCCACCGCATTGGCCGTGGCGGCGCCGGCCCGCACCACCGATCGATCCGATTCCCCGGCATGGACACCCTCACTCTCACCGTTCAGCAGTTTGAGGATTTCCGGGACGTCATCTCAACAAACCTGGGCATTAAGATGCCGCCGACGAAGCGGATCATGCTGCAATGCCGGCTGCACCGCCGGCTGCGCGAACTCGGCCTGGATACCTTCGACGAATACCACGCCCGCTTTTTCCAGGACCGCGAGCACCAGGCCGCCGAGATCGAGCACCTGCTCAATCTCGCCACCACGAACAAGACGGACTTCTTCCGCGAGAGGCACCATTTCGACTTCCTGACGAAGACGGCGCTTCCCTCGCTCCTGGAGCGCGCGCGCCTTACCCGCATGCGCCGGCTGCGCATCTGGAGCGCCGGCTGCTCCACGGGCGAGGAGCCGTATACGATCGCCATGGTGCTGGAGGAGCGGAGATGCTCCGATCCTCGGTTCTCGTACCGCATATTCGCGAGCGACCTCTCCACGCAGGTCCTTGGCAAGGCCAAGGAAGCGATCTATGAGGCGTCGAAGGCGGACGTAGTCCCGATGAGCTTCAAGAAGAAGTACATGCTCCGCAGCAGGGAGAAGGACCGGAACCTCGTCAGACTGAAACCCGAGATACGAGCGCGGGTGAGCTTCGCGCGCATCAATTTCATGGACGCCGAGTATGGCCTGGACGATGTCTTCGACGTCGTATTCTGCCGCAACGTGATCATCTATTTCGAGCGCGCGATTCAGGAGGCCATTCTAGGAAAGCTCTGCGCTCATATCAACCTCGGCGGTTGGCTTGTCCTTGGCCATTCGGAGTCCCTTGCGGGGATGTCGATGCCGTTGCGGGCCATAGCGCCCACAATCTACGAAAGGCTTTAGGCCAAGCCTTATGCGAAGCCCCAGCGAGGCGTTTGGCGGAGGAGGGATTCCGGTGACCATTAAGGTGATGATCGTCGACGATTCCGCCGTCGTCGTAGCACATGGCGGAATACTGCACGAGTCCGACCCCGGGATCGAGGTCATCGCCGTCGCGGCCGATCCGATATTCGCCTTGAAGCGCATGGAATCGGAGAGGCCCGATGTAATCATCACCGATGTCGAGATGCCGAGGATGGATGGGCTTACCTTCCTCAAGGCGATCATGGAAAAGGATCCTATACCCGTCGTCGTGTGCTCCAGCAAGACAGAGGAAGGCTCGGGCAACGCAATACGGGCCCTCGAGTACGGGGCGGTAGAGATTATCCAGAAGCCCAAGCTCGGGACCAAGCAATTCCTGGAGGAATCCAGGATGCGCATCTGCGACGCGGTCAAGGCCGCAGAGATGAGTAAGGGCAGGCTGGGAAAACTGAAGGCTCGGCCCGCGGCCCCCGAAGTCTCGCCCAAGCTCACCGCCGACGTCATGCTGCCCAAGCCCGACGGGGCGGCGATCGTCGAGACGACCGAGAAGGTGATAGTCGTAGGAGCTTCCACGGGCGGCACCGAGGCGCTCAGGGAATTCCTCGAGGCCTTTCCCGAGGACGCTCCCGGCATCGTCATCGTGCAGCATATGCCCGAGCATTTCACCGAGGCATTCGCCAAACGGCTCGACGGCCTTTGCCGCATAAACGTCAAGGAAGCCGTGGACAACGATTCGGTGATTCGGGGCCGCGCCCTCATCGCCCCGGGCAACAGGCATTCCCTCCTCAAGCGATCCGGCGCGCGGTATTATGTTGAGGTCAAGGAAGGTCCTCTGGTATGCAGGCATAAGCCGAGCGTGGACGTCCTCTTCCGGTCGGCGGCGAGGTATGCGGGCAAGAACGCGATCGGAGTAATCATGACCGGCATGGGAGACGACGGGTCGAGAGGCATGCGCGAGATGCACGACTCGGGCGCCTATACCATCGCCCAGGACGAGGCGACCTGCGT
>PMKA01000020.1 GCA_003157575.1 Opitutia bacterium | reverse complement strand
CGAACGAGCGGACTTTCCGTCCTGCTCTTCGTCTTGTCCGCCATAGCGTCAGCGACGGCGGAAGGCTTGGCTGTAGGGCCGGCGCTTGTCGCCCGGCCATGTTTCTGGGAACGTCGGACCTCGATCGGCTTGCCGGCAAGCGGCAGCCCTACATCGATTGCCAATTGTCCCAGCCCTGCCGATTCTTCAAGCAGGCGAAGGAGGGCGGTCCGTCCCTACCACAAACGTAGATTGGCTGTAACGCACACCTTTGGTTGCGGCTTCAGCCGCGCTAGGAAAACATCCGGGCTGCGGCGCCGTCACTGAATCCTGACGGGGAGGACACGTCCGACACACTTTAGGCAAGCCGCCTTGTGTCGATCACCTTTCCCCGTATCATTGTACACATAGTGTCCCGCCTGCTTCTGCCGGCCAGGCTCCTGGTCTTTCATCGGCCCAAAATCTTCTTTCGGGCAGGTGTTGGCGTTGCCTGGATATTCCTGCTGACCGCGGCAGCGCCCGGCTTGGCCGCATCGGACGAGGCGCAGGGACCAGCTCTCGATCAGGCAATCTCACCCTCCCTGGTCACGAGCATCCAGCAATACTGGGATCTGACTCCCGAACAGAAATCCCGGCCAATGGCTCTGCGGCTGGAGTGTGATGTCACCTATTTCGACGCAGGGTGGAAGCTGCTCTTCATTCAGGATGTCAACGGACGGGCCGCCTACGCCCCGTACGGCGACAATGCGTTCGAATTCAAGGCAGGCCAGCACATCCTGGCGACGGGAGTCATCCTGCCCCCAAACGCGGACGTCTCGTTCGAGCATGCCACCATCACACTGAAAGGCCCGGCGCAGACGGTCCCCTTGCCGATCGACGGCAAAGTAACGCAGTTCTGGCACTTTACATCGAGATTCGTATCCTTGGAGGGATTGGTGGATCACATCGAGCGAATCGATCCCTCCCACATGCGGCTTTCCCTTTCAGTGGAGGGAGAAGCGGTTTTCGCCCTGGTGCTGTTCGATGCCGGTGACGACGTGCCCAATCTTAAGGACACGATCATGCGCATCGAGGGGGTCTACAACGCCAAGATCGGCCCGGACAACAAGTTCGCCTCCCTGGAGATCCTCGTCCCGGGTCTGAATCATCTCAACATCGTCAACCGCCTGGAGGATGACCCGCGCTTCCTGACGCCAGTCGTGCCAATCGAGACCTTGCCGCGCCTTCCGGGCGACCGCCTCGCGCACATTGCCGGCCGGGTCAAGGCACAGGAACAGGGTCGCCTGGTCAGAATCCGCGACACGAGCGGACAGATCGATGTGCAAACCGGGCAGGTGACGCTGTGCCCCATCGATGCCGAGGTTGATGCCGTGGGCTTCCCTGTCATCCTCGGCACCCAGTGGCGGCTGCGGAACGGGCTTTTCCGGGTCGACAACAACGGGGCGGCCGGACCGGCAGGCCAGCCGGTCGGCCCACGCATACGGCTGGCGCAGCAAGTGATGGAGCTGCCGGTCTCGGATGCGATCAAGGGATTGCCGGTCTGGCTTGCGGGTGTGGTGACCTGGTCGGACCCCAATTCCCCCTTCTTCTTCATCCAGGATTCGAGCGGCGGCATCTGCATCATGCGAGGCGGATTATCCACCAAGATATGCAGAGTCGGTGAAAATGTCGAAGTGCATGGGATGACTTCGATGGGTTCCTTTGCCCCGGCCGTGACAGCATCCGAATTCGCAAAGTTGAGCGACCTGTTCCTGCCTCAGGCCAAACAGGTCTCCCTGGATCAAGCATTGACCGGAGTCGAGGAGGCGACCTGGGTCGAAATGACAGGCTATCTCCGCCAGATTCGCCGCGGAGAGTCATGGAACAACCTTGAGATCGGGACGTCGACGGGCGATTTCAGCGCGATGCTGCCCGCCAGCGAGGATGTCTCCTCCATGGTTGGCGCAGTGGTCCGGCTCCAGGGGGTCTGCACCGCAGACGCGAACTCCCGGCGCAGGCTCACCGGCATCACCCTTTACGTGCCGGGGGCTGCCTTTGTGCAGATTGGAGAACCAAGACCGGATAACCCCTTTGACCTGCCCGCCCGCCCCATCGGCAGTCTCGGCCAGTTCGATACTTTGCTGTCGGTCAATCGCCGGATCAGGGTCTCGGGCGTCGTGCTGCACCACTCGCCAGGGCATTTGATTCATATTGCCGACGCAGGCCAGACGCTTCTGGTCCTTTCCCGCGACAAGGCTCCGCTCGAGCCCGGGGACAGGATTGACGCCGTGGGATTTCCCGGCCGGCAGGGCGGTCGCCTTGTCTTGCGTGAATCTGTCTACCGCAAGACCGGATACGATCCGCAACCCACGGCTGTTTCGCTCCAGCCGCAGTCGAACCCGGTGCCGGATCTCGACGGCCAGCTGGTCAATATTGCAGGCACCTTGATCGACACCTCACCGCTCGGCGACCAGTCCCGCCTGAGCCTGCAGTCAAACAGTCTCATCTTCGAAGCCTTCCTGGAGAATGTCGGCGACCGGCCGCGCCGGTCGCTTCCCGAAGCTGGCAGCCTGCTTTCGCTGACCGGCGTCTACGAACTGAAATTCGACGAATATGGACAGCCCGCGGGTTTTCAGCTCCGCCTGCGCACTCCCGCGGATATAGCCGTGCTCCAGCATCCGACCTGGCTGACCCGCGGACGCGTTCTGGCCGTTTCAGCCGTCCTGGTGGTGGGCATCCTGCTCTTCATCGCCTGGGTGGCCGCGCTCCGGCGCCGGGTGCGCGCGCAAACCGAGCAGATTCGCGACCAATTGAGGCGGGAATCGCGGCTCGAGGCGGAGCTGGTGCGCTCCAGCAGGCTCGAGTCGCTCGGCTTGCTGGCCGGAGGCATCGCACACGATTTCAACAACCTGCTGAC